>JBPCJV010000001.1:0-12973 GCA_051004925.1 Acidimicrobiales bacterium
TGGCCTCGGAGAGCGTGTCGCCGATTTCACGGTCGGCGTCGGAGAGGGCGGCGACCTGCGACACCTGCTCCTTCGACTCGATGTCGACGGACACGTCCTTGATGGCCTCGACGGCGACCTCGACGGCGGCCTCGACCGCGATCTCGATCCCGCGCTTCAGCGACATCGGGTTCGCGCCGGCGGCGAGGTTCTGGAGCCCGTGGCGCACCATGGCCCACGCGAGGACCGTGGCGGTCGTCGTACCGTCACCGGCGACATCGTCGGTCTTCTTTGCGACTTCCTTGACCAGCTCGGCGCCGATGCGCTCGTAGGGGTCCTCGAGGTCGATCTCCTTGGCGCTGGAGACGCCGTCGTTGGTGATCGTGGGGGCGCCCCACTTCTTGTCGAGGACGACGTTGCGGCCCTTGGGGCAGAGTGTGACCCGTACGGCGTCGGCCAGCTGGTTCATCCCACGCTCGAGGGCGCGGCGGGCGGTCTCGTCGAAAGCGATCAGTTTGGGCATGCGGTGGCTCCTCTGTCCCGGTCCCGTCTGGGCAGGCCCCGGCTCGTTAGCACTCTCATCCTGTGACTGCTAACGATACCCCAAGATCAAAGGTCCGACGCAAGCCGCCGCTGCGGTGGGGGCCCCTGCCCCACCGGCCCACGTCCGAGCGGGTGTTTGGCCGTCTACCCCCCGGCGACGGCGGGGATGATCGAGACGGTCTTGCCGTCGTCGACCGGCGTCTCGAGGCCGTCGAGGAACCGGACGTCCTCGTCGGCCACGAACACGTTGACGAACTGGCGCAGCTGGCCGCCGTCGTCGAACAGGCGGCCGTGGAAGCCGGGATGGGCCGTCTCCAGGGCACCGAGGATCTCGCCGACGGTGGCGCCCTCGACCATCACCTCCGACGCTCCTCCGGCCAACGACCGCAATTGCGTGGGAACCCTCACGCGGACACTCATCAGATACCTCCCGCCTCGACGTCGACGGCGGCTGCGAACGCCTCCAGGGTGGGGGCGATAGTGGCCGTCGGCCCCACCGTAGGCGCCACGGCGTCGATCGTCTTCAGCCCGTTGCCGGTGATGTAGGCCACCACCCGCTCGTCGGGCCGCACGACACCGCTCGCGGCCAGCTTCGACATGGTCGCGACGGTGACGCCGGCGGCCGTCTCGCCGAAGATGCCCTCGGTGCGGGCCAGCAGCTTGATTCCCTCGACGATCTCGTCGTCGGACACCGCCTCCAGGGCGCCGCCGCTGGAGCGCACGGCGTCGAGGGCGTAGATGCCGTCGGCCGGGTTGCCGATTGCCAGCGACTTGGCGATGGTCTTCGGCTTGACCGGGCGCACGTAGTGGTCGCCGGCGGCGAAGGCGGTGGCCACCGGCGAGCAGCCCTCGGCCTGGGCGCCCGACACCCGGACATGCGGCTCCTCGTCGAGGAGGCCGATCGTGTGGAGCTCGATGAAGCCCTGGGCGATCTTGGCCAGCTGCGACCCCGACGCCACCGGGACCACCACGTGGTCGGGCGCCTCCCACCCCAGCTGCTCGGCCGTCTCGAAGGCCAGGGTCTTGGACCCCTCGGCGTAGTAGGTGCGGAGGTTGACGTTGACGAACGCCCACGTGGGGTGCTCGGAGGCCAGCTCCGCGCACAGGCGGTTGACGTCGTCGTAGCTGCCGTCGACCGCCACCAGGCTGTCGCCGTACACCGCGCTGGTGACCACCTTGGCCGGCTCCAGGTCGGCGGGGATGAACACGAAATGCCGCATGCCGGCCCGGGCCGCGTGGGCGGCCACGGAGTTGGCCAGGTTGCCGGTGGAGGCGCAGGCCGCCACCTTGAAGCCCAGCTCGCGCGCCCGGGCCAGGGCCACGGCAACGACCCGGTCCTTGAACGATCCGGTGGGGTTGACGGTGTCGTTCTTCAGCCACACCTCGCCGAGGCCCAGCTCGGCGGCCAACCGGTCGGCCCGCACGAGGGGCGTGAAGCCCGCCCCCAGGTCGACGGCGCCATCGTTGTGGGCCGGCAGCAGGTTGGCGTAGCGCCAGATGGTGGTGGGGCCGCCGGCGATGCTCTCCCGCGTGGTGGCCGCGGCGATCGCCTCGTAGTCGTAGCTGACCTCCAGCGGCCCGAAGCAGTACTCGCACACGTGGAGCGCCTCGGCCGGGTAGGCGCGCCCGCACTCCCGACATCGCAGACCTTCGACGAACAACACCGTGCCTCCTCATCGCTCCGGGCATTGGCACCTGGTCGCCCGGTCACAGATGACTCGGGCTGACTGGTTGTCGCGGCGTCGTCGGGCTCCGGTCCCTCAGCCGCTCTGGATGATCCGGTCAGTATACGGCCAGGCGCAGCCTGCGGTGAGCGACAATGCCTGCCGTGGACTCCGGCCGCCTTCGGGTCTTTCATGGTTCCCAGTTCGCACCGGAGGCGCTCGTGGAGGCGAAGGACGGGCGGTTCGTGTCGTTGTGCCTGCCGGCCCGCGACGAGGCCGCCACCATCGGGCCCATCGTGGACGCCGTCGTCGGCCACCTGGTTGACACCGTCGCTCTGGTCGACGAGGTGCTGGTGGTCGACGACGGATCCACCGACGCCACCGCGAGGGTCGCCGCCGACGCCGGGGCCATCGTCGTGGCCGCCGACCGCGTCCTTCCCGGCTGCGGTCCGGGGCAGGGCAAGGGCGAAGCCCTCTGGAAGGCCCTTGCGGCGTCCAAGGGCGACCTGCTGGCCTTCTGCGACGCCGACCTGCGGGAATTCGACCCGGCGTTCGTCACGGGCGTGCTGGGGCCCCTCCTGGTGGACCCCGCGATCGGCTTCGTCAAGGGCTTCTACGACCGGCCCATCGACGGCGTGGCCGGCGCAGGCGGGCGGGCCACCGAGCTGGTGGCCCGTCCCCTGCTCGCCCTGCTGTTCCCTGGCCTGGCCGGCGTCGTGCAACCCCTGGCCGGCGAGTTCGCGGCCCGCCGGACCGTGCTGGAGCAGGTGCCGTTCGTCCATGGCTACGGCGTCGACCTCGGGCTCCTCCTCGACGTCACCACCCGCTTCGGCGTCGACGCCCTGGCCCAGGTCGACCTGGGCACCCGGACCCACCGCAACCGGCCCCTCGACCAGCTGGCGACCCAGGCGCTGGCGGTGATGCGAACCGCCCTCGACCGTGCCGGCGTGGACCTGGGCCCGAACGGCCCTCTGAGTGTGGACCTGGGCCCGAACGGCCCTCTGAGTGGAGTGAGGTCGCCGGACGGCGTGTCGTCGCTAGAGCGCCGCGCACGGGAGCCGCTGCAGGTCGACGCGTCCCAGCGCCCGCCCATCGTCGAGGTCGAGGCCTACCGTCGCCCGGGCTAGACCTCGTCCTGCCGGGCCAGGTGCTCGGCCACGACCGTTTCCACGCAGGCGACGGTCTCGGCCATGGCCCTGTCCTCACCGAAGCGGTCGACGAGCGACACCACCTCGATGCCGGCCCCGGACCAGTCGTCGGGCACCGCGGCGGCGTCGATGTCACCCGCCACCACGAGCACCGGGACCCCGGCGTCGGTGGCCATGGCGGCCACGCCGCCGACAGCCTTGCCCGAGAAGGTCTCGGCGTCGAGGTGTCCCTCGCCGGTGACGACCAGGTCGGCGTCGGCCAACCGTCGGTCCAGGTCGAGCTCGGCCGCCACGAGGTCGAAGCCGCCGACCAGGGTGGCGCCCACCGCGGCCAGCCCGCCGGCCAGGCCCCCCGCCGCCCCGGACCCGGGGAGCAGGCGCACGTCGACGCCGAAGTCGCGCCGGTACACCTGGGCCAGGCGCTCCAGCCGCCGGCGCAGCAGCGACACCTGGGCGGGGGTGGCCCCCTTCTGCGGGCCGAAGCGCTCGGCGGCGTCGATGAACAGCGTGGTCACGTCACAGGCCACCACCACCTCCACGGGCAACCCCACCGGCGCCGGTCCGTGCACCCCTGAATGGGCGCGCCCTCCCGCGTGCCCGCCTCCCGGGTGACCGAGCCCGCCCCTGAAGACCAGGCGGCCCACGCGCAGGGCCGAGACGGCGCCGAGGCCGCCGTCGATGGTGGCCGAGCCGCCCATGCCCACCACGACCCTCTCGGCGCCGGCGGCGATGGCCGCGGCGATCAGCTCGCCGGTGCCGTAGGTTGAGGCCCGCAGGGGATCGTTGGCCTCGGCCCCGCCGACCAGGTCGAGCCCGGACGCCCGGGCCATCTCCACCACGGCCCCGCCGCCGGCGGTGACCCGCCATTCGGCGTCGACCGGGTCGCCGAGCGGGCCGCGCACCGTGGTCTGCCGCCTGTCGCCGCCCAGGGCGTCGAGGATCCCCTCGCCACCGTCGGCCACCGGCGCCTCGTCGCAGTCCCACCCGGCCGACCGGGCGGCGCGCCCGATCGTCGCAGCCAGCTCGGCGGCGGTGGCCGTGCCGCGGAACTTGTCGGGCGCGGCCAGCAGTCGACGTTGGGAGCCGCGAGTCACGTCCGTTATGGTGGCGCATCCCTGAGGACGCCCTCCCGATCGTCGTTGCTTCCAACCGCGGGCCGCTGTCTTTTTCCAGGGGGCCCGACGGAGAGCTCCACGCGCGGAGGGGAGCCGGCGGCCTGGTCTCCAGCCTCGGACCGCTGGCCCGGGAGGCCGACGCCCTGTGGGTTGCGTCGGCCATCAGCGAGGCCGACAGGGAGGCCGCGACCAAGGGTGTGCTCGACGAGGGCGGGTTCCGGATCCGGCTGCTCGCCCTCGGTCTCGACGAGTACCGCATGGCCTACGACGTCGTGTCCAACGGCACTCTCTGGTTCGTGCACCATGGCCTCTACGACCTACCCCGCCGGCCCCGGTTCGATCGCCGGTGGAGGGAGGCGTGGGCCGCCTACCGGGCCATGAACCTGGCCTTCGCCCGGGTGATCATCGACGAGGCCCCCGACGGCGCCATCGTGCTCGTGCAGGACTACCACCTGGCCCTGGTGGGAACCTGGCTGGCTCAGGAGCGCCGCGACCTTCGGGCCATGCACTTCACCCACATCCCCTTCTGCGAACCGGGGGCCCTCCGGGTGCTGCCCTCCGAGGTCGCCGAGGAGCTGCTGGTGGGCATGAGTAGCCACAGCTCTTGCGGCTTCCACGCCCGCCGCTGGGCCACCAACTTCGAGGACTGCTGCACGTCGATGCTGGGTCTGAAGCCGGCCACGTTCGTGTCCCCGATGACCCCCGACCCCGACGACATCGGCGCCGTCGCCGCGTCGGAGGAGTGCGCCGCCGAGGTGGCGTCGCTCGACGCGTCGCTCGGCGACCGCAAGCTGATTGTGCGGGTCGACCGCATCGAGTTGTCGAAGAACCTCCTGCGGGGCTTCCTGGCCTTCGACGACCTGCTGCGCTTCCGCCCCGAGTGGCGGGGCAAGGTGGTCTTCGCCGCCCTCATCTACCCGTCGCGCGAGGGCCTCCCGGAGTACCTGTCCTACCGCCAGGAGGTGGAAACCCTGGCCCACCACGTGAACGCCATCTGGGCGACGCCGGATTGGACGCCCGTCACCGTCGACACCACCGACAACTTCCCCCGCTCGGTGGCCGCCCTGCGGCGCTACGACGTCCTGTTGGTCAACCCGGTGCGCGACGGGTTGAACCTGGTGGCCAAGGAGGGCGTGCTGGTCAACGAGCGCGACGGCGTGCTGGCGCTGAGCCGGGAGGCCGGCGCGTGGGAGGAGCTGAGCGACGTGGCGCTCGAGGTCAACCCCTTCGACATCGCCGGCACGTCCGACGTGCTGGCCACCGCCCTGGCCATGACCCCGGAGCAGCGCAAGGCCCACGCCACGGCCCTCTACGCCGCCGCCACCGCCCGCAAACCCCGCGACTGGCTCGACGACCAGCTGCGGGTCGCCGCCGATTCCGACGAAGTCCGGCCCCCGGGATAGCCCCACACCGTTCTGGGCAGGTTCAGGGCCGTCCTGGGAGCCTTGGGCCGGCCCAGAACAGGACTTCAGACCAGGACTTCAGACCAGGCGACGGAGCAGGGCGACCACCGCGGTGGGTCCGTCCACCACGAGGTCGGCGCGGTCGAGGAGCTCGGCGGGCGACTCGGGGCTGCGCACCGCCACCCGGAGGGCGGTGCCGCCACTGGCCGCCAGGTCGTCGAGGGCGTCGAAGGCCGTGAGGTCGCCGTGGTCGTCGCCGAGGAAGCAGGCTGCGGTCAGGCCCTCGGCGATCTCGGTCAGCACCGTGCCCTTCGACGTGGCCACCGGTGGGCGCAGCTCATAGGACCGGCGTCCCGGGCTGGCGACGAGGCCGGTCTCGGTGGCCCGCTCCTCGGCCCAGGCCTGCGTGGCCTCGGCCGCGTCGGGGGCGGTGCGGAAATGGAGGGTCACTGACAGGCTCTTGGGCTCCACGGCCACGCCGTCGGGCACCTCGTCGCGGGCCCGTCCGGCGACCTCCTCCACCACCGACTGCCAGCGCCGGGCCTCCTCGACGATGTGGATCTCGCCGTCCTCCACCCGCTCGAGCCCGTAGAGCCCGGCCAGGATCAGCCCGTGGCCGCCGAGGTGCTCCCGGAGGAACCCGGCCGGTCGGCCCGAGACGACGGCCACCTTTGCGTAGGCGCCGGCGAGGGCGTCGAGGGCGTCGACCGCGCCGTCCACGGGACGGGCCTCGTCGGGGACGTCGACGATCTCGGCGAGGGTGCCGTCGAAGTCGCAGAACACCCCGGCGTGGGCGGGGTCGTCGCGAAAGGTCGCGAGCAGCTCCTCATCTCCGTCGGGGGAGGTCACCGGGCGACCATATCCCCGAAGCGTCGGTTGGGCGGCGGCCGTCATCCCCCTCAGACGGCCGCTCGGGCCGTGCCGGGACGGCGCTAACGTCGCCGATGGTGGAGAGGCTGGTGGAGAGGCTGCGGATGCGAAGGTCGGCGAGGCGCGGGTTGGCAGCGGCGACGGCTGTCGTCGCCCTCCTGGCCGGCGGCCTCAGCGCGTGCAGCCCCGACGAGGTCCGGGTGTCGTTCCGCCCCCAGGCGGGGGCCAGCTACCGCTACGAGGTCAGGATCCACTCGGTGTCGACGACGCAGCTGGCGGATGGGGACGCCGAGAGATCCGTCGACGACGTGGTGCTGCTCGCCGACCACACCGTGCTCAGCGCCACTGGTGGCGAGGTCCGGGTGAGGGTGCGGCTGCGCCAGGAGGGGATGCCCGACCGCAGCTTCGTCGTCCGCCTCGACCGAGCCGCCCAGCTGGCCGGCGTCGAGGCGGTGGAGGGCCTGCCGCCGTCGGTCGTCGGGCCCGACGCGCTGCCCCAGATCGTCCCCGGCGCCCCCGGGGCACCGCCCGACCGCCCCCTGTCGCCGGGCGAACGGTGGACCATCGATGCGCCGGCGGATCTCCCCGGCAGCGGCGACTCCCGGATCTCGGGTACCGGCCGCATCGTGGAGCTGGGGCTGCTCGACGGGCGCAAGGTGGCGTCGACGCGGGCCCGCACCCGGCTGCCCCTCACCAGCACCGTGGCGCTGCGGGGCAACGCCGTGGCCCTCGACGGCACAGAGGTCACCGACGGCACGGCCACGCGGGACGTGGCCGACGGGGCGGTGGAACGGGCGGCCACGACGACGATCGGCCAGTTCGCCATCACCCTGGCCCCCGCCGGCGACGACCGCGGATCGAGGGTGACCGGAACACTCACCATCGAGGTCCGGTCCGAGACGCGCCGGTTGCGGAACTAGCCCGGCGTCGTGGTGGTGACCGCGCCGCCGACGGCTGTCGTGGCCGGGCCGGTGATGTCGAGGTCGGGGCCGACGAGGACGACGATGTCGGCCCCCTTGGTGTCCTCCACCGGCACAGTCGTGGGATCGAGGACCTGCACCGAGGTGGGGGGCAGGCCGAGGGCGGCGGCCACGAAGAACGCCTCCAGGTCGAAGCCCGGGGCGAAGGCCACCGCCGAGGTGGACACGTCGGCCGTGGTGTTCGTGGGGGCCAACGAGTTGTAGCCCGCGGCGGTGAGCCGGTCGCCCGTCTTGGATCCCAGGCCGGCGACCCCACTGCCGTTGGCCGCCAGCACCTTGATGGCCGCGGGCTGGCGCGGGGCACGGGTGCTCGTGGTCGTTCCGGCGTCGGGGTTCGCCTTGGTCGTCGTCGTACGTCTCGTCTCGACGGTGGGGACCGACACCCCGGTCTCGGTCCTGTTCAGGATGAAGACCCCGAGGAACAGGGCCACGAGCAGCAGGATGACCCCGCGGGTGCTCGTGACCCCTGCCGGGTCGGACGGCGGGCGGCTGCTCAACGGCCCGGCGGCTGGCTGGCGGGCCACCCCTCCAGCCGCGCCCGTCGTCGCCGGCTTTGCGACCGACGGAGGCGGTGAACCACAAGCGGGTCGTAGGCGACCGCGTCGGCGGAGTCGGACAGGACCCGGAGCAACTCGTAGTACCGGGTGGGCGACAGGGCGAGCTGGGATCGGATGGCCGCCTCCTTGGTCCGGGAGGTGGCGGCGCCCGACTCGACCCACCACGACCGCTCGAAATCGAGGATTGCACGGTCTCGATCCGACAGGGCCATTGACCGCACACTGCCCGCGTCCGGCATCGAGGTCAAGCATCCCCCACTCACGGCTACAGTTTGGCGCGGGGCAGGCCCGTTCGCCGGTGTGGCGCAGTCCGGTAGCGCAGGCGACTTGTAATCGCCAGGTCGTCGGTTCGAATCCGACCACCGGCTCGACCCGAACCCGCCGGTCAGGCGACTGCGGGCGCCATCTCCTCGGCGTCGCGGGCGGCGAGATGGGCCTCGAGCTTGCGCTTGATGCGCTGCAGGGCGTTGTCGATCGACTTGGCGTGCCGGCCCAGCAACTCGCCGATGTCCTGGTACGAGCGTCCCTCCAGGTACAGGTTCAGGACGTCGACCTCGAGGCGGGACAGCATCTCGGCCATGCAGGTGCGCATCTCGTCCATGCGCTCCGACGAGACCACCACGTCGGCGGGGTCCGGCACCTGGTGATCGTCGAGGAGGTCGTCGGCCATGCGGTCGTCGTTGCCCTCGGATGAGCGGGAGCCGGACAGGCTTACGTAGGAGTTCAGGGGCTGGTGCTTGCGACGGGTCGCCGACTTGATGGCCGTCATGATCTGGCGGGTCACGCACAGCTCGGCGAAGGCCCGGAACGACGACTCCCGCTCGGGCCGGTAGTCGCGCACCGCCTTGAAGAGGCCGATGAGCCCCTCCTGCTCGATGTCGTCGCGGTCGGCACCGACGAGGAAGTAGGCGCGGGCCTTGGCCCGGGTGAATCGACGGTAGCGCTCGAAGAGGAGCTCGAGGGCTTCGAGGTGACCCTGGTGGAACAGCATGACCAGGTCGTCGTCACTGAACTGGACGTGGACGGCACCGAGATGCTGCGACATTGGCGCTCCCTGGTGCAACGGACCGGGCTTCCTGGTCGCCAGTGCACTGACGGTGAACGGTAAGTGATCTTTGACTAGAGCGAAGGTGACCTTTGTAACCATCGCGAAAGCCCTTGTCAACGGTCACCCCACCCCGCCGGAACAGGCGGGACGACCCCACCTACCTTCTCCGGCTGATCTCGAAGAGGGCCAGGGCGCCGGCCGCGGCCACGTTGAGCGACGGCAGGCGGCCCTTGAGGGGGATGTCGAGGACGAGGTCGCAGCGGTCCCGGACGAGTCGCGACAGGCCCCGGCCCTCGGCCCCGAGAACCACGACGACGCCCTGGTCGGCAAGGGTGAGGTCGAACAGGCTCTGGTCGGCGCCGGGGTCGAGGCCGAGGACCCACAGCCCGAGGTCGCGGGCCCGGGACAGGGCCGCCGGCAGGCCGCCCACCACGGCGATGGGCACGTGTTCCACCGCCCCTGCGGCCGCCTTGGTCACCGCGGGGGTCACGTGGGCGGCCCGGTGCCGGGGCAGGACCGCTCCGGTGACCCCTGCCCCTTCGGCCGTGCGGAGGAGGGCGCCTAGGTTCTGCGGGTCCGTCACGCCGTCGAGAGCGAGCAGGAACGGCGGGCCCGGGCCAGCCCGGCAGAGGGCGTCGAGGTCGACCTCGGGGAGCGCGGCGGCATGGGCCAGCACGCCCTGGGGGGCCTCGGTGCGGGCCTCGCTCTCCAGCCGGGCGGCGCTCACCCGCCGGACGGGCACCCCCCGACTGGCCGCCAGCTCGGTGATGCGGTCGACCACGGGGCCCGGTTTCCCGCTCAGAGGGCCGCTCGGGCCCGGCCGGTGCTCGGCCTCGGAGGCCAGCCACACGTCGATGACGGCTCGCCGACCGGCAGCGAGCAACTCGGTGACCGCCTGGCGGCCCTCCACCTGCTCACCGCCCGCCCCACGCCTGGCGTCGGGGCGCTTGGTGAAGCCACGGGCCGGAGGCGGGGGGCGGCGGGACCCCCGGCGAGGGCCGGGGCGTCGCTGGCTCAAGGCCGCTCCTAGAGGAGCGCCTCGTCGAGCTTGGTCTCGGCCTCTTCCTCGTTGACCCCGATGGCGAAGGTCAACTCGGACACGAGGATCTGTCGGGCCTTGGTGAGCATGCGCTTCTCGCCGGCCGACAGGCCCTTGTCCTTCTCCCTGATCGACAGGTTCCGCACGACCTCGGCCACCTGGTAGATGTCACCCGACTTGAGCTTCTCGACGTGGTTCTTGAAGCGCCGGGACCAGTTGGTGGGCATCCGGGCCTCCTTCTTGCGGAGGACGGCGAACACCTCCTCGACCTCTTCGTCGTTGATCACCTCGCGAAGGCCGACCTCGTCGGTGTTGTCGGCCGGCACCATCAGCGTCAGGTCGCCGTAGGCGAGCTTCAGCACCAGGTACTCACGGTCGGTGCCGAAGGCATCCCGGCGTTCGCGCCGCTCGATCACTGCGGCGCCGTGATGGGGATAGACGACTTTGTCGCCTACGTCGAAAGGCATACCTCTCCCAGGGGACGTACATCGGGGGACCTACCTAGAGTGCCAGGAAAGTGCCAGATCGACAACTTGGCCCTCGCGACGGAGCTCACGACCCCAGTAGCCGTTCCGCCCGCTGAGGAGACAGGCCGAGTATGCCTGCGGCCTCGTCCGTCGTCAGACCGCATTGATCGATCAGCAGGCGGCCCGCTTCCCGGTTGACGACGACGGCCTCGCTGGAGGCGGCCGTGGCCGCCACCTGTGCCGTCTGCGCCTTCCGGCGCTGCTGGCCGGCCGCCTGTCGCTGCACGTAGGAGCGTTCGACGGCGAGGAGTATCGCATCGGGCAGCCGGACGTCGTCCGCGAACGTGTCATCGTCGGCTTGGACGTTCATGAAGCCGCCGTGCTCCAGCACGAGGTTGGCCGCCTCCCGGGTCGCGATGACCGCCTGGCTCGTGGTCGCCTCGGCGGCATCCTCGGCGGCCCGTGCTTCGTCCCGCTGTTCGCGGGCCCGTATGCGTCTGCGTCGGGCCTCGCCGACCACGGCCAGGACTGCCTGCGGCAGCTGGACGTCCTCCACCAACTCGAAGCCACCCGGTTCGTCGCCGAACGGGCCGAACAGGGTGGTGATGGCGTCGCGGATGTTCCGCCGGGCCTCGACCAGGGTGTCGCCGAAGCCCTGCACATTGGGTTCCTCCGCGACCTGCACCGCCCAGGTGCCGGTCCCGGAACGCCGGAACGTCGCCGTGTATGTGGGCCTCGATGCCGGCAAGGCTCCCCCGTCGCTGTCAATTGCCACTGACGAGGCTACTTCTCGGTCGCCTTCCTCACGGCCGGGCCCTGCTTGTTCGGGCCGGCGCGGCCGGATCCTGGCTTCCCTCCGGGTCGCGACGGCGGCGCCGTCCCGGCTGCGGTGGCATTCGCCGGCCTCGTCCGGCCGGATGCCGTCTTCCCGCCGGACGCGGCCTTTCGTGTGCCTCCCGGTCGGGAGGGGGATCCGACGGCCCGAGCCCGACCCGTGTCCGTAGCCGCTCGGTTGGGTGTCCTCTTCGCGGCCTGGCCCGCGGCCGGACGCGAGGCGCCTGCCTGCCCGTCGCTCGACCGTCGGGTGCTCGGGCCCGACTCCGCGGCAACTGCGGTCAGCGGAGCGCGACGGGCAGTGCTCCCCGAGAGCGGACGGCGACGGAGCCGGCCCAGGCTGCCCGGGCCCGGCGCGGCCAGCTCAACCGCCGGCGGGAGCGACCGCCAGGGGTTGGGCGGTTGGGTTGGCCACAAGAGTGGTGTGGCCTCGGGTACCGGGAAGGGGTCGCTGGGTCCCGGGCCGGGCGACGAGGTGGGTGCGGCGGGAGCCGGGGTGTTGTCCGGCGGATCGGCCAGGGTTGCGCGCGACGAGGTGCGCTGTCGCACCATGGACACGGCGAGAACGACAGTACCCACGGCGGCACCGACGACGGCGGCGCCGACGACGGGCACCGACGACTGCAACAGGCCGATGACCAGCGTCCCGGACGCCAACAAAAGGAGCATGACGCTCGTCACGACCACGACGTCACCATCTCAATTCCCTATCACGATCCCAACTTGCCAACTGTCAGTGGGATCCCCCACTCGAAATGTTCGGCGCTGTAGTCTGCCGTCGCCTTGGAGTGCGGGGCCGACGGACGACGGAGATCATTATGTATGGGACAGGCAGGGGGCTCGGGTTTGCGTCTGGTGCCGGTGGCGCTGGAGCCGGCCTGGCCCTGACGGGATTTCCTGTGGTCGGTCTGGCCGTGCTCGCCGTCGTCCTCGTGCTGGTGGGCTTCGCCCTGGTCCGTCTCTCCGGCGCCAAGCGCCCCGAGGGTTGACGCGTCCGGTGAACCAGGGGTAACGCAGGTGTGCCCTCGATGAATGACCCGCATGGTCAAGGCCCACCTGCCGTCGGGGACTCCGCCGCTGTCGGGGCCGTCGACGCTGTCGACGCGGTGGACGCGGTCGGGACGGGCGACGCCCTCGGAGCGGTCGGGGCCGTGGCTGCCGTCACCGCCGTGGGGGCGGGCGGGTTGTCTTCGCGATCGACCGCTTGGCCGGGGGCCGAACACGCAGCCAGGGTGGCGGCCAGCATCAGGGCGAGCGGCGCCCGCTCGACGTTCGATCGCTTCACGACCCGGCACCCGGCAGCATGTCGATCACACGACCTTGGCA
>JBPCJV010000002.1:0-2982 GCA_051004925.1 Acidimicrobiales bacterium
CCTGCACCCGGGCCCCCAGGATGTGGGCGGGAGCGTCGGCGTCGCTGGTGAGGATGGTCACGGCCAGCACCTTGGCCGGCGGCAGGCCGGCGGCGCCGGCGCCCTCGTTCAGGCCGTCGACCCCCGCCCGCAGCATCACCGGTCCGGCGCGGGCGTGCAGGGTCAGGTAGGTCGCGCCCAGAGCGCCGATGACCCGGGCGGATCGCCGGACCGTGGTGGGGATGTCGTGCATCTTCAGGTCGAGGAAGACCTTGAAGCCCAGGTCGGTCAGCGAGGTGACGGCGTCGGGACCGGCGGCGCTGAACAGCTCGAGCCCCACCTTGGCCACCGAGAAGTACGGGGACAGCTGGCGGGCCAGGCGCAGGGCCAGCACCAGGTCATCGACGTCGAGGGCCAGGGCCAGCCGGTCACGCTCCTCCATGGGCCCTGCCTATCAGATCGACGGTACGGGCGACGGAGTGGTCCGCGCACCACCGGCGCAGCTCCCCCAGCACCCGTACCGGCGCCCGGGGGTCGGCGAAGATGGCGGTGCCCACCTGGACGGCGTCGGCGCCCGCCAGCAGCAGCTCGACCGCGTGCTCGCCCCGTGACACGCCGCCCACGCCCACTATCCCGGCGAGGGGGAACGCCTGCCGGCACTCGTGGACCGCCCGCACCGCCACCGGCCGGATGGCCGGCCCGGAGAGGCCGCCGCCGCCCGCGCCCAGCCGGAACCGGCGGGTCTCGGGGTCGATGGCAAGGCCCATGACCGTGTTCACCAGGGTCAACGCCTCCGCCCCCGCGCCCAGGGCGGCGGCGGCGATCTCGGTCAGGTCGGTCACGTTGGGGCTGAGCTTGGCCCACCGCGGCCGCCGGCATCCGGCGGTGGCCTCGACCGCCTCGGCGGTGGCGGTCGCCGAGTGGGCGAACACGTGCCGGCGCTCCTCGACGTTGGGGCAGCTCAGGTTCACCTCCACCGCCACCACCTCGGCCGGCGCATCCGCCAGCAGCGTGGCGGCCTTCTCGTATCCCTCCACGCTGGACCCCCACACGCTGGCCACCACCCGGGCCCCGGAGCCGACCAGGGCCGGCAGCTCCTCGTCCAACCATGCGGCCACGCCGGGGTTCTGCAGCCCGACAGAGTTGAGCATCCCCGCGTCCGTTTCGTGCACGCGGGGCGCGGGATTGCCGTCCCACGGCCCGGCCGAGAGCGACTTCACCACCACCGCCCCGAGGGTGGAGAGGTCGAAGTACGCCCCCAACTCCGACCCATGCCCCGAAGTACCCGCCGCAGTCATGACCGGGTTGGGAAGGAGAACGGAGCCAACCCGGGCGGAGAGATCGACGGATCTCACGCCAGTCCGCCGGCGGCCGCCCGAGCCGCCGAAGGCAGCCCCACTCGGCTGTCGGCCAGCAAGGAGAGGCGCGGAGGCCGACCGGCTCCGCCGGGAGGCCGGAGCAAGATCAACTCACCCAAACGGAGCGAGCGCGGCGAGCGAGTGCGGGCGAAACTACAGATCCAGCCGTAACTGCTCCCTCGCGTGGAACTCCTGGAGGGAGCGGACGTCGAGGCCATGCTCGGCCCAGTCGGCAATGCCGGCGGCGGCGGCCAGGGCAGCGGACGCGGTGGTGAGGCAGGGGACGTTGTGGACGTTGGCGGTGGTGCGGATGTAGGCCCCGTCGGAGCGGGTGGCCCGGCCCCGGGGCGTGTTGACCACCAGGTCGATCTCCCCGTCGGCGATGCGTTCGACGGCGCTGCGGTCGCCCTCCCCCAGCTTGGGCACGACATCGGACACGGGCACGCCCTCGTCCTCCAGGTAGCGGGCGGTGCCGGCGGTGGCGACCACCGCGAACCCCAGCTCGACGAAGCGCCGGGCCGCCACCAGGCCACCGGGCTTGTCGCGGTCGGCCAGCGACAGGAACACGGTGCCGGACTCGGGCAACCGGTCGCCGGCCGCGTTCTGGCTCTTGGCGAAGGCCAGGCCGAACGTGGCGTCGATGCCCATCACCTCGCCGGTGGAGCGCATCTCCGGGCCCAGCACGGTGTCGACGTCGGGGAAGCGGTTGAACGGCAGCACCGCCTCCTTGACCGAGACGTGGCCCCCCTCGACCGGCGGTCGCAGCACACCCTCCTCGCGCAGCTGGGCGAGGGTGGCTCCCACCATGACCCGGGCCGCCACCTTGGCCAGGGGCACGCCGGTGGCCTTGGACACGAACGGCACCGTCCGGCTGGCCCGGGGGTTGGCCTCGATGACGTAGACCTCATTGCCCTTGACTGCCAGTTGCACGTTGATGAGGCCGCGGACGTCGAGGGCCTCGGCGATGGCCCGCACGTAACCCTCGATCACGTCGAGCACCGGCCGGGTCAGGTTGGGGGGCGGGATGACGCAGGCGCTGTCGCCCGAGTGCACGCCTGCCTCCTCCACGTGCTCCATGACCCCGCCGATCACGACCTCGCCGCTGGCGTCGCGGATGGCGTCGACGTCGACCTCGATGGCGTCCTCCAGGAACCGGTCGACCAGCACGGGGCGCTCGGCCGACAGTCCGCCCTCGGCGCCGAGCGACCCGAAGCCAGCGAGGGCGGCCATGGCCCGCTCCAGCCCGTCGTCGTCGTAGACGATCTCCATGGCCCGGCCGCCGAGCACGTAGGACGGCCGGACGAGGGCGGGGTACCCGATCCGCGCCGTGATGCGGCGGGCGTCGGCCAACGTGACGGCAGTGCCTCCCGGAGGCTGGGGGATGTCGAGCCGGGCGCACAGGGCGCTCCACCGCTCCCGGTCCTCGGCCTCGTCGATCGAGGCGGGACTGGTGCCCAGCACCAGGGAGGCAGGCAGTCGGTCGGCCAGCTTGAGCGGGGTCTGGCCTCCGAGGGCGACGATCACGCCGACCAGCGGGGCGGCATCGGTGGCCTTGGCCTGCTCCGCCTCCACCACGTTCATGACCTCTTCGAAGGTGAGCGGCTCGAAGTAGAGACGGTCGCTGGTGTCGTAGTCGGTCGAGACG
>JBPCJV010000003.1:0-3186 GCA_051004925.1 Acidimicrobiales bacterium
CCCCCGAGCACCGCGAGTCGAGCTTTGAGGCCTCGCAAGCCGAGGCCGCCGGCCAGGCCACCCGAGCCGTCGCCGATGGCGCCGGTATCGAAACCACGACCATCGTCGGTGACGTCGAGGACCACCCGGTCCTCCAGGTAGGAAAGTGTCACGACAGCTCGGGTTGCGGAGGCGTGCTTTCGGATGTTGGCCAGTCCCTCCTGTGCAGCCCGCAGAAGAGCGACCTCAGCGCCGGCGGACAGAACTGCGGGCGTCCCCGTCACGACCACCCGGGTCTCCACGCCCGTCTCCTCCGTCATGAGAACGCCCAAACGGCCCAGCGCCTCGACCAGGGTCGACTGGTCGAGGGCCTCGGGCTGCAGGGCCCACACGAATCGCCGCGCCTCTCCGAGGTTGTCCCGCGCAGTCTGGAGGGCATGCTTCAGGTGACGGCGCGCGGTGGTTTGGCCGGGAGCCAATTCCGCCTCGGTTGCCTCCAAGAGGGTCACGATGCTGGTGAAGCCCTGGGCGAGCGTGTCGTGGATCTCGCCCGCCAGACGCTGGCGCTCCCCCAGCATCCCCGCTTGGCGTTCGGCGGCGGCCAGCTCGGCCCTGGTCGCCTCGAGCTCCTCGATGAGCCGATGGCGATCCGTGCTCTGGCGGATGATGGCGTCGACCCACAGCGAGAGCAGGATGCCCGCGGCGGCGGCGGACACGGCGATGAGGAAGGCAGCCGGCGTCGGGTGCTCCATGCTCATCGCCTGCATCGCCAAGAGACCAGCGGTGAGGACGACCGCGGCCGGAATGGCGGAACGCGGCGAGGGCAGAAAGCCGAAGACCTGGGCATAGGCGCTGAAAGCGACCATGAAGAAGGCCTCGTGCAACACCAGCAGGAGGACCCACAGGGTCGCGGCGCCGACGAGGTACGCGACGACCTGCAGGAAGGGCAGGCCCCAGACCGGCCGGTGAACAGCCCAGAACCAGTACCACCCGGCGAGGCAGAGGGCCAGGGCCACGATGGCAGCTCGTCGAGCGCCCGAAGTGTGTGGATCGGCCAGCGCCAGCACCGACGCCAGCCCGAGAACGACAAAGAACACGCCGTGCCAGACGGGCGCCCACCTCTCCCATTCGTGCGCCTGCTCCTGCCGCTCGGGAGCGGATTGTGCAGGGGGCGCAGTTGCCGCCGATGGCTTCGTCATGCCCTTACCTGCTCGAGCCGGGAGCCTGAGCCTATTCCCACCGGAACAAGAGCGCCGAGAGCCCCGTGCCCACGGCCATGACGCCGGTGAGCACCAGCGCCGCCGGCCAGTTCCAGCCCGCACCGGACCACGCGCCGTCCAGAAGGGTGACGACATGGCTGAGAGGCAGGGCTCTCCCGACGTCCTGGATCGACTCCGGCAAGAGGGGCCGGGGCAGCGCCGCACCCGACAAGAACATCATCGGGAACAGCACCACCATGCCCACCGACTGGGCCGTCCGGGCGTTGGGGAGAATGCTGGCCAGGATGAACCCGAAGGCGTAGATCCCCGCCGCGCCGAGCAGGAACGCAGCCAGCGCCGCGGCGGGGCGATCGGGAAGGCGGAGGCCGAAGACGACGCGCCCGGCCACCAGCAGCAGCCCGGCGCCCAGCGTCGTGAAGAGAGCCCCCACGGCCACCTGCGAGCCCAACACCACCGACGGGCGCAAGGGCGTGGCCCGGAACCGACGAAGTACCCCACCGGCGCGGTACGACGCGAGGTTGATGGGCAGCCCCATGATCGCGGTTGTGGCGATGATGACGGCGATGTACCCGGGAACGGAGACATCGACCTGCCCCCGACCGCCCAGCTGCGGGTCGGGCTCGTTGCCGAAGATGCTGCCGAACAGGAACAGCATCATGAGGGGGAACACCAGGGTGAAGAAGGCGGCCATCGGGTCCCGCAGGAACAGCTTCAGCTCGGTCCACGTCATCTTCCAGGCCTCGGTCATGTCGAGATCTCCTGTCTCGTCGGCGCTTTGGGTTTAGTCCCGCAGATGCCTGCCTGTGGACGCCAGGAAGACGTCCTCCAGGTTCGGCTGCTCGGAACGGAGGTCGAACGGGTGGATCTCGTGCTCGGCCAGGGCGCTCGCCACCCGGGCCATGAGAGGCCCTTGGCCGTACACCACGGCCTCGTCGCCCTCTCGACCCAGCCGGCTCACCCCCGCCACGTCGTGAAGGAACGCGAGCTCCGAGCCGTTGGCGGTGAATCGGATGCGGGACTCGACGTCCACGGCCGACACGAGCTCCCCGGGTGAGCCCTGGGCGACGATGCGTCCCCCTTCGACGATGGCCAGGCGACCGCAGAGGCGCTCGGCCTCGTCCATGAGATGGGTGACCAGCACGACCGTGGTGCCGGCGTCGCTCACCGCCCGCACCAGGTCCCACGTGGCCCGCCGGGCCTGCGGGTCCAGCCCGCTGGTCAGCTCGTCGAGGATGACGACCTCGGGGTCGCCGACGAGGGCGAGGGCGATGAAGAGGCGCTGGCGCTGCCCGCCGGACAGGCTGGCGAAGACGGCGTTGCACTTGCCGCTCAGCCCCCACTGTTCCATCAGGTGCCTGCAGTCGACCGGGCGTTCATAGAACGACGCGAAGAGCTCGACGGCCTCCCACACTTTGAGCCGTTCGGGCAGGGTCGCCTGCTGGAGCTGGACGCCCACTCGTTGGCGCAACCGCCGGCCGTCCTTCTGCGGGTCGAGCCCGAGCACCCGAACGGTGCCGCCATCGGGCCGCCTCAGTCCGGCGAGGCACTCGACCGTTGTCGTCTTGCCGGCACCGTTGGGCCCGAGAATCCCGAAGATCTCGCCCCTTCGGACGTTGAAGGAGACATCGTCGACGGCGACCACCGCCCCGTAGGCCTTCCGCAGCCCGCCTACCTCGATCACGTGCTCCGCGTCCATCTACCGGACCTTGACGTCGCCGAACATGGCCAACGCCTTCACCCTCACCAGCGGCCCAGTGGCCGACCCGGCATCGGCCACCTCACTTCGCTTGTCGCCGAACAGCGCGAGCCCCGACATCTCCACACGACTGCCGGGCGCCACGATGATGTGCACGTCGCCGAAGACGGCCACGGCGCTGACCTCGATGACCTCGCCGTCGCTGATCGCCTCACGCAGGTCGACAGTGCTGTCGCCGAACACGGCCACGGCCCGAGTTCGCGGCCCCGCCCGCCATGGACCGCCTTGCCT
>JBPCJV010000004.1:0-3819 GCA_051004925.1 Acidimicrobiales bacterium
GTTCTGCGCCGGCGGACTGGCCACGCCCGCCGACGCCGCCCTGGTGATGCAATTGGGAGCCGAGGCCGTCTTCGTGGGCTCGGGCATCTTCAAGAGCAGCGATCCCGAGGTGCGGGCCAAGGCCGTCGTCGAGGCCACCGCCCATTACAACGACCCGCACATCGTGGCCAAGGTGAGCCGCGGCCTGGGCGAGGCCATGCGAGGCGAGGAGTCGGGCGACGTCGAGGTCCGTCTCTCCGACCGGGGCTGGTAGCGGTGACGGCCAAGGTCCCCCCAGGTGCTGGGCCCGAGCGGCCCTCTGAGCGGGGTGGCAGGGCCGAAGATCGGCGTCCTCGCCCTGCAGGGAGCGTCGGCCCTCCACGCTGACGCGGTCACGGCCCTCGGTGCCCACGCCGTGGAATTGCGGCGGCCGGAGGAGCTGGCCGGCGTCGACGCGGTGATCCTGCCCGGCGGCGAGTCCACCACCCTGTCGCGGCTCCTGGCCACCTCGGGACTCGGCGAAGCCCTGGCCGCCCGCCTGGCCGAGGGGCTTCCGGCCTTCGGTACCTGCGCGGGGATGATCCTGCTCGCCACCGAGATCCTCGACGGCCGTCCCGGACAGAGGTGCTTCGGGGCCATCGACGTGGCCGTCCGGCGCAACGCCTTCGGCCCCCAGGTCGACTCCTTCGAGGCGGCGATCGACGTCGTGGGCCTGCCCGGTGGTCCCTTCCCGGCCACCTTCATCCGGGCCCCGGTGGTCGAGCGGGTGGGGGAGGGCGTGGAGGTCGTGGCCAGCGTCGCTGCGCCCGACGGAGGTCGCCGACCGGTGCTGTGCCGGCAGGGCCCGGTGGTGGTGGCGGCCTTCCATCCGGAGTTGTCCGACGACCTGCGCCTTCACCAGTCGTTTCTTTCCAGTCTGTAGATCGAGGAGACAGCGATGTCCGGTCATTCCAAATGGGCGACGATCAAGCACAAGAAGGGCGCGGTCGACAAGGCCCGCGGCAAGCTCTTCGCCAAGCTCATCCGCCAGGTCGAGGTGGCGGCGCGTGAGGGCGGCAGCGACATGGAGTCGAACGCCAGCCTGCGCACCATGTTCCAGAAGGCGCGCGACGCGTCGGTTCCCACCGACACCATCGAGCGGGCGGTAAAGCGAGGCACCGGTGAGCTCGAGGGAGTGCGCTACGAGCCCGTCACCTACGAGGGGTACGCACCCTGCGGGGTGGCCGTGTTCGTGGAGTGCCTCACCGACAACCGCAACCGCACCGGCGCCGAGGTGCGTAGCACCTTCTCCAAGTACGGAGGCTCCAGCGCCGAGCCCGGCTCGGTGGCCTGGCAGTTCCAGCGAAAGGGGGTGATCGTGGCCCACAAGACCGGCGACGACGACGAGTTCATGCTCGCGGCCATGGATGCCGGAGCCGAGGACATGGACGACCAGGGCGACACCTGGCAGGTCACGACGGCACCGGGCGACCTGTCCAAGGTGCGGCACGCACTGGAGGAGGCGGGCATCGTCGTCGACTCGGCCGATCTCACCATGATCCCGACGACGGTGGTGAACCTGGAGTCGGAGGCCGACGCCCGCAAGGTGCTCCGGGTCATCGACCTGCTCGAGGAGCACGACGACGTGCAGGCCGTCTACGCCAACTTCGACATCCCCGACGAGATCCTGTCGGTCGTCACCACGTAGGAGCTGTCCCGTGGAGTCACAACACCCCCCGATTCCGGTCAGGGGTGATTGGTAGGGTGCGGCGATGATCAGCGCGCGGGTGGTGGTCCGTTCCATCGTCGCGGTACTCGCCGTGCCCAGGGGACCGGAGATGCCCGCCCCGTACGTCCACGGGTACGCCGTCGACCCCCTCGAGGATGTCAGTGAGCTCGTGGCCGCAGGGTGGTCGTGGGCGTCCGGGGGCGTGGTCTCCACGCCACGCGATGCCGACCGCTTCGTGCGCGGCTACGTCACCGGCGCCACCACCGACCCGGCCACGAAGGCCGAGCAGTTCGAGTTCGTGCGGAGAGGGCACTCCGAGCCTCCCGGCCCCGGCGAGAACGCCGCGGGGCTGGGGATCTTCCGGTACCGCAGCTCGTGCGGCACGGTGTACGGCCACACCGGAAACACGCCGGGATACACTCAGTTTGTCGCCGCCAGTGCCGACGGCACACGCTCCACGACGGTGTCGGTCAACGCCCAGATCACACCCACCACCGACCCGGCGAGGTTCGGCCTCCTCCGGCGCATCTTCGGGCTCGCCGTGTGCGCGGCGATGGCCAACCCGTAGCCGCCGACGGTCGCCACCGGTGGCAGACGAATCACAGACTGACGGTGAGTCGCCCCAACCCCGACACGACGGGAGCCGCATGCGCTTCGAGCGCTCCGGACTCGAGTTCGACCGGGTGGCCAACTTCTCCGACGCGGTGTTCGCCATCGCCCTCACGCTCATCGCCGTCGAGCTGCATCCGCCGGCGCTCGACGTCGGGGGAGACGCCGGCGAGCTGCTCGACAAGCTCGGGGAGATGCTCGACGAGATCATCATCTTCTTCGTCGCCTTCGCGGTCATGGGCTCGTACTGGCTGGCCAACCACCGCTTCGTGGCTTCGCTTCGCGGCATGGACGCGTCGTACGTGTCCTGGATGCTCCCCTACCTGGCGTGGGTCGCCTTCCTGCCTTTCCCGGCCGACATGATGGGGCGCTACTTCGACAATCCCGTCGCCGTGTCGTTGTTCGCGGTGAACATGGCCATGGTCAGCCTCCTCGAATGGGTGTTGCTCTGGCGGGCCCATGCCGGCAGCCTGTTCTCGCGCCCACTGACGCCGGCGGGCTACCGATGGGCGTCGGTCGGCTCGCTCTCGCCCGTCCTGGTGTTCCTCGCGTCGATCCCCGTCATGTGGGTCGACACCACACTCGGCGTGCTGTGCTGGGGGTTGAACGCGCCGATCGGCGTCGTCCTCAGCCGGTACGCCCCGAACGAGGACGCGGCTGTCGTTTCGCGGCGGAGCCCCTCCGGGTAGGAGGCCGGGACGACCAACAAGTAGGCCGCGATGCGGGCACTTACGCGGCACGGCAGGGCGATTTCGCCGCCGGCTGGACATCCCCATCGGGCATCCGCGCCCATGGCGGACGGGCGCGCTATCGTTTACGAACGCATGTTCGTACTAGGTATCGACCCTGGGCTCTCACGGTGCGGCTACGGCTGCGTCGCCCGATCGGGCGGCCGCGACCGCTCACCGGCTGCAGGCGTGATCACCACGCCTCCGTCCGACCCCCTGCCCCAACGGCTGGCCGCCCTCGACGCCGAAATTCGCGCGCTCCTCGTCGACCTCGGCCCGGCGGCCGCGGCGCACGATCCCGCCACCCCGCCGGTCGTCGCCGTCGAGCGCCTGTTCTTCCAGGTCAACGCCCGCACCGCTATGTCGGTCGGGCAGGCCAGCGGGCTGGTGCTGGCCGCCGCCGTGCAGGCCGGGTGGACGGTCGTCCAGTACACCCCCAACGAGGTGAAGCAGGCCGTCGCCGGCTACGGGTCGGCCACCAAGGAGCAGGTGCAGCGCATGGTGGCCTCCCTCCTCGGCCTGGCCGCGGCCCCACGGCCGCCCGACGCCGCCGATGCCCTGGCCCTGGCCCTGTGCCACCTGGCCCGGGCGCCGCTGGCCGCCCGGGTGGCCGCCCCGCCCGTCAGGGGAGCCCGCCGGTGATCGGGTCGCTGCGGGGCACGCTGGTCGACCGTTCGGCCCGGGGTGAGGTGGTCATCGAGGTGGCGGGCGTGGGCTACCGGGGGGAGATGGCGCCCGCCGCCCTGTCCGCCACCGGCCACCCAGGGTCGACAGTGAGGGTGTACACCCACCCCC
>JBPCJV010000005.1:0-2982 GCA_051004925.1 Acidimicrobiales bacterium
CTACGGTCTGGGCTCGCCCGAGGAGTACGCCCGCCAGATCCTCATGCTGAAGCAGGGGGAGGAGCGCGACCAGCGGTCGATCCTCCGCCGCCTCGTCGACATCAACTACGAGCGCAACGACATGAACCTGGTGCGGGGCAAGTTCCGGGTGCGGGGCGACACCATCGAGATCCACCCCGCCTACGAGGAGATGGCCGTCCGCATCGAGATGTTCGGCGACGAAGTGGAGCGCATCTCCCGGTTCGACTCGCTCACCGGCGAACACCTCGGCGACCTCGACGACCTGGTGGTCTGGCCGGCCACCCATTACGTCGCGGGCGAAGAGCGGATGAAGCGGGCCATCGGCGGCATCGAGGCCGAGCTGCGTGAGCGCCTCCAGTGGTTCGAGAAGGAGGGAAAGCTGCTCGAGGCGCAGCGCCTGCGCATGCGCACCGCCTACGACCTGGAGATGATGCAGGAGGTGGGCTTCTGCTCGGGCATCGAGAACTACTCCCGCCACATCGACGGGCGGGCCCCGGGCGAGCCGCCCCACAGCCTGCTGAGCTTCTTCCCCCCCGACTACCTGACCGTCATCGACGAGTCCCATGTCACCGTTCCCCAGCTCCACGGCCAGTACGAGGGCGACCGGTCCCGCAAGGAGACTCTCGTCGACCACGGCTTCCGGCTGCCGTCGGCGGCCGACAACCGGCCCTTGCGCTTCGACGAGTGGTACGAGCGGGTGGGCCAGTGCGTGTTCCTGTCGGCCACCCCGGCCGAGTACGAGGTCACGCAGTCCACTCAGGTGGTGGAGCAGATCGTGCGGCCCACCGGGCTGGTTGACCCCGAGGTCGTCATCAAGCCCACCAAGGGCCAGATCGACGATCTCATGGAGCAGATCACGTCCACCGTGGGCCGGGGCGACAGGGTGCTGGTCACCACCCTCACCAAAAAGATGGCCGAGGACCTCACCGACTACCTGCTGGAGCTGGGGGTGCGGGTGCGCTACCTCCACAGCGAGGTCGACACCATCCAGCGCATCGAGATCCTCCGCGACCTGCGCCTGGGTGAGTTCGACGTCCTCGTCGGCATCAACCTGCTCAGGGAGGGACTCGACCTGCCCGAGGTGTCGCTGGTGGCCATCCTCGACGCCGACAAGGAGGGCTTTCTCCGGTCGGAGACGTCGCTCATCCAGACCATGGGTCGCGCCGCCCGCAACGTCGACGGCCAGGTGGTGATGTACGCCGACAAGGTCACCGACTCGATGCAGCGGGCCATCTCCGAGACCACCAGGCGCCGGGGCGTGCAGGAGGCCTACAACATCGAGCACGGGATCGACCCCCAGACCATCCGCAAGGCGGTCACCGACATCCTCGCCACCCTCCGCCCCGAGGGCGACGGCAAGGCTCCCACCCCCGGCCGTGACCGGCGGTCGCGCAAGCGCGACCGGGTGCGCAGCGATTTCGCCGAGCTGCCCCAGGACGAGCTGGCCCGGCTCATCCGCACCCTCGAGGAGGAGATGCACACGGCGGCCGCCGATCTCCGCTTCGAGTACGCGGCGCGCCTGCGCGACGAGATCCATGACCTGAAACGGGAGCTCAAGCAGGTCGTGTAGAGGTACTTGCTCAGGTCGGGCCGAGAACCGGCCGATCAACACGTGGTGAGCTCCATGCACGCGGTTGCGGGGGAGTGACATGGCCCGCCAACTGATGGCTCCGCCTCGGCCCGGCGGCGAACAGGCCATTCCGACTACGCCCGCCGGAGCCCCCACCCTCCTCGCCCGCCTCTGGGCCGCTCCCCTGTGGGCACATGCCGCCGCCCTGGCGGTGGTGCTGCTCGCCCTCGTGCCGGTCATTGGCACAAATGTGTCGTTCTCGGCCGACGAGGGGGCCGCCATCGTGCAGGCCCAGAACCTGGCCGACGGCAAGGGCTGGATCGTCGACCACCCCCTGCCCCAGGTCGACCCGGACGAGCGTGCCTACCCCCTCGAGCTCTCCATCCGGGGCGACAACGGGACGGCCCCGTTCGTCAAGCATCCGCTCTACGCGCTCCTTCTCGCCGGTGCCGACCGGGTCGGCGGCCAGACAGCCATGGTGGCGCTCTCCCTGTCCGGAACGTTGATCGCCGCCGCCCTCGCCGCCGCCCTCGCCGCCGCCCTCGCCAGCCATCTGCGACCAGGGACTGTCCAGGCCGTCACTGTGGGTCACCGGGCTTGCCACGCCGCTACTGTTCGACGGCTACCTGGTGATCGCCCATACCCTGGGCGCGGCCGCGGCCGCCGGGGCCGTCCTCCTCGCCCTCCGGGCCGCAGAGGGTCGCGGCCGGCGGGGTGTCGCCATCGCCGGGGCCGCCGGATGCGTCGTCGTTGCCGTGCTGCTCCGCAACGAAGCCGTGTTCTGGGGCCTTGGGCTCGGAGTCGCGCTGGGCGCCCTTGCCCTCCACCGGCGTAGTCCCACGCTGGCCGGGGCGGCTGTCGCCATGGCGGGTGCCGCCGGAGTGGCCCACCTCGGTGAGGAGGCGTGGTTCGAACGAATTCTCGGGGGCAACATGGTGAACCTCGCCGCAGACCCCGACGCCGGTGTCGGCCTCCTTGCGGGACGGGTCCGCAGCATTTCCCTTACGTGGCTCCGGCCCGGCTACGGAGAGTTCCCCGGCGCCGAGTTGGCCCTCATCCTCATGCTGGGGGCGGTCGTCACCGCCACCGTTGCTGTCCGGCGGCATCCCGACAACCGCCGGGTCATCATCAGCCTCGCTGCCGTTGCCTCGACCGCCGCAGTGGTGGCGATGGTCGCCGGTCCCACCAATCTCGTGCCCGGGTTACTCGTGGCCGCTCCGGTGCTCGCGGCAGGACTCGTGGCGCTGCGCCGCTCCTGTCTCCGCCCCCTCGGAGCACGGCTGGCCTTCACGACGTTCGCCGTCTTCGCCCTCCTGGTTGCCGCAACCCAGTACGCCAGGGGCGGGTCGGGCGAGTGGGGTGGGAGGTACTTCGCCCTCGGTCTCCCGGTG
>JBPCJV010000006.1:0-8630 GCA_051004925.1 Acidimicrobiales bacterium
CGCGCCCGTCACCCCGCTCATGGGGCCGCTCGGGCCCCAGGGCGCGCTCGGGCCCCTGCGGCGCGCTCCTCACGCCGCCAGCATAACGGCGCGTCAGGCGGCGAGGCTGTCCGGCAGGATCCGCTGCACGAACCCGGCGCTGCCTCGCTGGGCCGCTGCTGCTCGCCCATGAGGGCGTCCATCACCAGCGGATGCGTGCCCGACTGCCATACCCCGATGCGTCCGACCCCGAACGGAATCCGGGGACGAACGGATAATCCCGGGTGGGACGACAGGATCAGGCGAGGACCGACGCGCCCGCCGCCGGGCGGAGACGCCAGCCGTCGACAGGGCTGCCGGGCTCGGCCAGGGCCACCACGCATCCCCCGAAACCGGCACCGGTCAGGCGGGCGCAGTGGACGCCGGGCACGGCGAGGAGGCGGTCGACCAGGGCGTCGAGGGCCGGCGTGGAGACGTCGAAGTCGTCACGCAGGCTGCGGTGGCTCTCGACCATGAGACGTCCGGCCGCGGGCATGTCCCGTTGCCGGAGGGCGTCGGCGAAGGCCAGGACTCGGGCGTTCTCGGTGATCACGTGACGGGCCCGTTGCCGCAGCACGTTCTCGTCCAGCCCGCCGAGGTCGTCGAGCGACCCGTCCCGGAGCGGGCCGATGACCCGTTCCGCGGCCTCGCACTGCGCCCGTCGCTCGGCGTAGGCCGAGCCGGCGAGCGTGCGGCTCTGCCCGGAGTGGACGACGATCACGTCGACGCCGCCGGGTACCGGCACCGGGGTGAGGTCATAGGACCGGCAGTCGATGAGCAGGGCGTGACCCTCCCGACCGGCCGCCGAGACCAGCTGGTCCATGACACCGGTCGGGACACCGGCGGCCAGGTGCTCGGCCCGCTGGCAGGCCAGGGCCAGCTCGAGGGTCGTTCCCTGGAATCCGAGGGCCAGGGCGAAGGCGACCTCCAGGGCGGCGCTCGACGACAATCCCGCGCCCACGGGCAGGCCGGTCGTCACCGTGGCCCGCCCGCCCGTGCGTGGGCGCATGACAGCCAGCACGCCTGCCGGGTAGCGGGCCCACGCCGGACGCACCGAGGACGGATCCTTGACGTCGACCGGGAGGCGGGCCGGCTCGGGTTCGGCGTCGGAGCGCACCTCCCAGGTGTCACCCCCGAGCTCGACGTCGACCACCGTGCGCCGGTCGACGGCCATGGGAAGGGCGAGGCCGCAGGTGTGGTAGGTGTGGTCGCCGCTGAGGTTCCCCCGGCCGGGGGCCTGCGCGGGCCATGTACCACTGTGACGGCCAGCACCGCCAGTGGTCGGCCCGACGCCGGCTGTCCGGGCGGCTCCCGGAGGCCGACCTGCTGGGAGATCGCCGACGGGCCGGAGGTAGGGTCCACCGATGTCATTCGCGGTGGAAGCGGATCAGCTGGTGAAGCGGTTCACCGGTCGGAGCGGCACGGTGGAAGCCGTGCGGGGCGTCGACCTCCGGGTGGCCGAGGGAGAGGTCTTCGGGTTCCTCGGGCCCAACGGCGCCGGGAAGTCGACCACCGTGCGCATGCTCACCACGCTGATGACGATCACCTCGGGCTCGGCGCGCGTGGCCGGGGTCGACGTGACCGCGGACCCCGACGCCGCCCGCCGCAGCATCGGAGTGGCGCTCCAGGAGGCGGGCCTCGATGCCCGCCAGACGGGCCGGGAACTGCTGATCCTGCAGGCCCGCCTGTTCGGCAGCCCCCCGGCCCAGGCCGCCGACCGGGCCCAGGAGATGCTCGAGCTGGTGGATCTCGTCGCCGCCGCCGACCGGCGGGTCAAGGGCTACTCGGGCGGCATGAAGCGCAGGCTCGACCTGGCCTCCGCACTCGTGCACCAACCGAAGGTCCTCTTCCTGGACGAGCCCACGACCGGCCTGGACCCGGCCAGCCGGCTCACGGTGTGGGACGAGATGCGCCGCATCAACGCCCAGGGCACCACCGTGTTCCTGACGACCCAGTACCTGGAGGAAGCCGACCAGCTCTGCAGCCGGCTGGCGATCATCGACGACGGCGTCATCGTGCGGGAGGGAACCCCGGGGGAGCTGAAGGCCGAGCTCCGCGAACGGCGGTCACTCGACCATGACCCGACCCTGGACGACGTCTTCCTCGAGGCCACGGGCCGCACCCGCGAGCGCATCGCCGGCCAGGTACAGGAGGTCCAGTGACCCAGTTCTGGGCGCTCAGCCGTCGGGGCATCCGCGAGGTGCTGCGCACGCCGGAGGCGCTGTTCCCGACGGTGTTCATCCCGCTCTTCTTCCTCGTGGTCAACGTGGGCCAGGCCGGCAGGATCTTCCCGTCCGGCGACACCGCCTTCCTTGAAGGCCAGAACTACGCCGCCTTCCAACTCCCCAGTGCCATCCTGCTCGCCGCCTCGTTCGGGAGTGCCGCCCTCTACCTCGTCGAGGACATCGAGGGTGGGTACTTCGACAAGCTCCGGGCCACGCCGGTGTCGCGCACCGCGATCGTGCTCGGCCGGCTGACGGCCGAAGCCTCCAAGATCGTCGTGATTACGACGGTGCTCGTGATCGCCGCCCTGCCCTTCGGTGTCTCGATCGCCAGCGGCCCGCTCGGCTTCGTCCTCCTCCTGCTGCTGTCGGCGGCCTGGGCGGTCGTGTTCTCGGGGTTCATGCAGCTCATCGCTCTCAAGTCCCGCAGCGCGGCCGCCACCCAGTCGGGCTCGCTGGTGTTCTTCCCGCTGCTGTTCCTGACACCGAACTTCGTCCCCCGGAACCTGCTCACCCCGCCGATGGAGATCGCCGCGACGTTCAATCCCGTCACCTACATCATGGAGGCAATGCGTTCCCTCATCCTCGACGAGCTCGCCTGGGCGAGGATCGGTCGGGGTTTCGCCGTCGTCGCCGTGGCCGGAGTGGTCATGGTCGCTCTGAACGTCCGCACCATTCGTGCCTACGACTGAATCCGTCGAGGGTCCCGGTCAGGCCTCGAGGAGCGAGCGGCAGGCGGCGGCGATGTGGTCGGGGCCGATCATGACCGCGGCCTCGGCGGGCATGGCGTAGGGCATGGCGGGGACGTCGGCCATGGCCAGGCGGCGGACGGGTGCGTCGAGGTCGAAGAACGCCTCCTCGGCGGCGATGGCGGCCACCTCGGCGCCCACACCGAAGCTCACGTTGTCTTCGTGCACCACGAGCAGGCGTCCGGTGCGCACCACCGACTCGAGCACCGTGTCGCGGTCGAGGGGCGAGATGGTGCGCAGGTCGACGACCTCCACCGAGTAGCCCTCGCCGGCGAGCGCCTCGGCCGCGGTCAGGCAGTGGTGGCGGTGCACGCCGTAGGTGACCACGGTGAGGTCGTCGCCCGCCCGGGCCACGTCGGCCACGCCGATGGGCACCCGCCAGTCGCCGTCGGGCACGATGCCCTTGGTGTGGCGGTAGGTCTTCTTGTGCTCGAGGAACAGCACGGGGTCGGGGTCCTCCACCGCGGAGCGCAGGAGGCCGGCCACGTCGGCGGGCGTCGACGGCACGACCACCTTAAGCCCGGCCACGTGGGCGTAGAACGCCTCCACGGCCTGCGAGTGGTAGATGGCCCGGTGGGTGCCGCCACCCCACGGGGCCCGCACGACCATGGGCACGGAGAAGTCGCCGGCCGACCGGTAGTGGATCTTGGCCGCCTCGCTCACCAGCTGGTCGAAGCACGAGTGCAGGAAGTCGGCGAACTGGATCTCGGCCACGGGTCGCAGGCCGGTGAGGGCCATGCCGATGGCGATGCCCACGATCGACGACTCGGCCAGCGGCGTGTCGATGACCCGGTTGGGGCCGAACCGGCTCTGGAGGCCCTCGGTGGCCCGGAACACGCCGCCGAGCAGGCCGACGTCCTCACCGAGGACCACGACGGACTCGTCGGTGCCCATCAGCTGCTCCAGCGTGTGCCGCACCGTCTCCAGCACGTTGCGCTCGACTCCCCCGGTGGACGGCGGGGCGACGGCCGCCTGCGGCGGCACCGCGGAGCCGGGCGCCGGCGGTGCGCCCGGGATGGGGCGCAGGGGACGGGCGTACACCTTGGTGAACGCCGAGGGGCCGGTGGCCTCGGGCGCCTCCTCGGCCCGGCGGGCGGCGTCGTCCACCTCGGCGGCCACCTCGTCGTGGAGCCGGGCGTCGTCATCAGCCGTGAGCACGCCGTGGTCGAGCAGGTAGTGCCGCATGCGGGGGAGGGGGTCGCGGCGGCGCCAGACCGCCACCTCCTCGGGCGAGCGGTAGGCCTTGTCGTCGTCGTCGGAGGTGTGGGGCAGCAGCCGGTAGGTCTTGCACTCCACCAACGTGGGCCCGCCCCCCTCGCGCGCCCGGCCCACGGCGGTGCGGGTGGCGTCGTACACGTCGAGAACGTCGTTGCCGTCGACCACCACACCCCCGAAGCCGTACGCCTGGGCGTGGGAGGCCACGTCCTCGACCGCCGACTGCAGACCCATGGGCACGGAGATGGCGTAGAGGTTGTTCTCGCACACGAACACCACGGGGAGGCGGTGGATGCCGGCGAAGTTCAGCGCCTCGTGGAAGTCGCCCTTCGACGCGGTGGCCTCGCCGAAGTAGCACACCGTCACCTTGTCGTCTCCCCGGATCTGCGACGCTTTGGCCAGCCCCGCGGCATGGGGGAGCTGCGTGCCGATGGGCGACGAGCCGGTGATGATGCCGAGGCGTTTCGACCCCCAGTGGTACGGCATCTGGCGGCCGCCGGAGTTGGGGTCGTCGGGCCGGGCGAAGCCGTTCAGCATCACCTCGTGCGGCGTCATGCCCATGGCCAGCACCACGCCCACGTCGCGGTAGTAGGGGAGCACCACGTCGTGGCCGCGCCGCAACGCCTGAGCCGAGCCCACCTGGGCCGCCTCCTGGCCCTGGCCCGGGATCATGAAGGGGATCTTGCGGGTGCGTGACAGGTTCCACAGCTTCTGGTCGACGGCCCGGGAGAGAACCATGGTGCGGTACATCGTTCTGAGGTCGTCGGCACCGAGGCCCAACGCGCTGTGCCGGTCGTCGGTCGAGCTGGTCCGGGCCTCGTGCTCGGGGAACACCCTCGCCATCGCTACCCCCTCGACGCCGGACGGATCAGGTGTCCGTCGCTCGGCTCGTGCATTCGCCGCTCGGCCAGCTGGCCGGCGACCTCGGACGTGGACACCGCAGCATTCTCGGCCATGGCCAGGAGGGTGGTGGTCGTATCGAAGATGGCCTGCACCGCAGCGTAGGCCCGATCCCGGGAGTACCCGCCCGGAGCGAGCTCCTCGGCGATGTTGATGAGGCCACCTGCGTTCACGACGTAGTCGGTCACGTAAAGCACCCCGGCGTCGACGAGCAGCGTCGCGCAGTCGGGGTGGGCCAGCTGGTTGTTGGCCGAACCCACCACCGCCGCGCACTGCAGCTCGGCGATCGTCGTGGGGTCGAGAGCGCCGCCGAGGGCGCAGGGCGAGTAGATGTCGCACACGGTGCGGTGCGCCGCCTCCACGGCCACGGCCCCGGCGCCGTGGAGGCTCACGGCCCGGGCCACCGCCGACGGGTCGACGTCGGCCACGCTCACCCGAGCCCCCTCTTCGACCAGATGGCCCACCAGGTACCCGCCCACCTTGCCGACCCCGGACATGACCACGTGGCGGCCGGCGAGCGACGTGTCGCCCCAGAGGTGGCGGGCCACGGCCTTCATGGCCCACACGACCCCGTACGCCGTGGGCCCCGACGGGTCGCCCGATCCACCGAGCGACTCGCTCACGCCCGTGACGTGGCTGGTCTCGGTGCGGATGAGGTCCATGTCGGCCTGGGAGGTGCCCACGTCCTCGGCCTTGATGTATCGCCCACCGAGGTTGTCGACGTGGCGGGCGTAGGCCCGCAGGAGGGCCTCGGTCTTTGTCGTGGCCGGGTCACCGAGGATCACGGCCTTTCCTCCGCCCAGGTCGAGGCCTGCGGCCGCCGCCTTGTAGGTCATGGCCTGGGCCAGGTTCAGGACGTCGGCCAGAGCGGCGTCCTCGTCGGCGTAGGGGTAGAACCGGGCCCCGCCGAGGGCCGGACCCAGGTGCGTGGAGTGGATGGCGATGATGGCCCGCAGCCCGCTGGAGCGGTCGTGGCAGAAGACGACCTGCTCATTTTCGTCCGCTCCGATCCGGTCGAAGACGGCCACCGATCCAGGTTAGTCGGCCACCGTTGGCGACGGATTGTGCCTGGACGCCCCCTCGAGGTTCTGAGGTGGGCCTCAGACCACGACGAGCGTGGCCGTCTGGTGGGCCTCGTGGAGCTGGCACATGATGCGGAACGTCCCGCCCCGGTAGGCGGTGAACTTGACCTGCTCGGGCGGGGCCGTGGGGTCGACGAGCCGGGTTATGCCGTAGCCCTCGATGCGGAACCCGTGGGTCTTGTCCGTGGCGTTCGTGACCTTCAGGTCGACCTTGTCGTCGGTCTCCACGGTGATGGTGGGGGGAACGAAGCCCGGCCTCCCGTCGACGGTGGCGATATCGATGGCCGGGTTGACGTTCGAGCCGGAACAGCCCACGAGCGCCAGGATCGAGACGGCGGCGACCGCCGTCATGCGCCGCAGCCGCAGCCGCAGCCGTGTCCGGTTGTCCGTAGGCACTGTGTCTCCGCTCATTCGTGTCCAACCCCATCCGTGTGGCGCAGAACGATCGCGCGATTGGCGGGGTCGTGGCAAAAGTACCCGTCCCACGCCGGTGGGGCCATGGGTCAACCCGGTGGTTCGGGCAGGTCCTCGGGATAGGTGATGTCGGTCTCGGTGATCGCTTGGGGGGTCGCGTCGGTTGTCGGTCAGGAGCGGTCGGCACCGGCACCCACGGCGGTGGCGAGATGAACGGCCTCGGCCGCCCGCAGTCCGTAGGACGCGCCCAGTGCGGCGGCGAGCCGATGCCTGCCACCGCGCCGCTGTCGCCGGGCGGTGCGTCGTCGTCGTGCAATAAACCCTAGGGCGTGGGCACGGCCGGCGTGCGGCCGGCGACGAGGGCGGCCAGCGCGGTGGTGATGGGCACCGATGCCGCCAGCCCGATGCCTCCGACCAGGGCGCGCACGACCTCCTCGGCCACGAGCGAGCCGGTGATCACGTCGCCGACCGGGCGGCTGGCCAGGCTGAAGAGCAGGAGCAGGGGCAGCGAGGCGCCGGCGTAGGCGAGCACGAGGGTGTCGACCGTCGAGGCGATGTGGTCGCGCCCGACCCGCATGGCCGAGCGGTAGATGGAGGCGAAGCCGGCGGACGGGTCGGCGGCGCGCAGGGCCCACACGGCCGAGGCCTGGGTGACGGTCACGTCGTTGAGCACACCGAGGGAGCCAATGATGATCCCGCCGAGGAGCAGGCCTTGGAGGTTCACCTGGGAGGCGCTCAGCTGGAGGAAGGCCGTCTCGTCGCTGCCCAGGTTGAGCAGGCCGGCGGCGTCCACGAAGAACGAGGCCAGGGCGCCGGTGATGGCCAGGCTGGCCATGGTTCCCAGCAGGGCGGTGGTGGTCTTGGCGCTTACGCCGTGGGCCAGGTAGAGGATCACGAACATCGACGCGGCCGAGCCGACGACGGCCACGGCCAGGGGGCTGCTCCCTTCGAGGATGGCCGGCAGCACGAACACGAGAAGGAGCCCGAAGGTGACGACCACGCCGAGGATGGCAGTGAGGCCGCGGAGGCGACCGATCCCGATGACTACCACGGCGTACAGGAGGGCCAGCCACAGCATCGGGGTGCGGCGCTGGAAGTCCGAGAAGTAGTAGGTCGGGCCCTCGGGACCGGAGGTGCGTCCCAGGATGAGTCGGTCACCCGTGTCGACGGGCGGCTGGGAGGGCCCCTCGACCAGCTCGATCTCGGCCTCACCACCGCGCTCGGGCCCGCTGGTGAGCGCCACGGTGGTGCGATGGCACACCGCCGTGCTCGTGCCCATGCCCGACGCCTGCCCCTGGCACGGCACCTGCCGGTCGCGCAGCACCGTCGCCTTGACCAGCTCGGTGGGCGGCCCGAGGTCGGGGGCGGCCCTGATGCCGTCGCTCGGCCACAGCACGACGAGCCCGACGATGGTGGCCACGAGCAGCGGTGTCACCACGAGGGCCAGCACCTTGGTGACGGGAGCGGGCCGTGTCCAGGTCGTCGGGACGGACGGGAGTCTCATGCCCGAGAGTGTCCCGCAGGGGCGACGCACGGGTCGGGGACCCGACAAGGATCAGCCGCCAGTTTCCGGCCGGTTGGCTTCCAGACGGCGAAGCATCCTTCTCCTGATGCGCGGTCCGAACACTGCGATGGATGTCCACGCGAGCGCGGCCTGCTCAGAACGTGATCGTCCATCCCTCGGCCGACACCTGGTCACGGGTGTAGGCGACGCCATGGACCAATGTCTTCTCGTGGTCGAAAAGGCTGACAGTGCCGCCCTTGTTCGACAGGGGCAGCTTGCGAGTGAGGGATATCCGTACGGTGTCGCCCGGGCCCACGGCCACCGGGCCCCCAAGGTCGAACGTCGCCCCGGTGGCGTTGGCCAGCGTCCACCCCGCCAGGGAGACCTCCTCGGGTCGGGCGTTGAGCAGGGTGATCGTCTCGAGCCCGGGGTCGTCGCCGGTGGGATCGACCAGGGCGGCCACGATGCGCACGCCCGCCGTGGTCGGCGTCTCCGCCGGGTCGACCGGGCCGGGGTCGGTGCCCGG
>JBPCJV010000007.1:0-4050 GCA_051004925.1 Acidimicrobiales bacterium
GGGCGACATCCCCGCCTCCCGACCCGTGGTGGTGGCTTCCAGCGACCGCCGGGTGCGCGACGAGTCACATGGCCGGGGGGCCAATCTCCTCCGGTCGAGCCAGCTCCTCGCCCTGCTGCGCCGCTGACCAATTCCTGACTGGCCCTTGCCAAACTCGGGCTGCCCCGGCCATTATGCAACGAGAGAGTTGCAAAAAGAGAGAGGGGAGCGGCCATGGCTACGGCACTGATCACCGGAGGGTCACGGGGACTGGGCCTCGCCCTGGCCCGGGCATTGGCCGACAGGGGCTGGGACCTCGTGCTCGACGCCCGCGGGGCCGACGCCCTGGAGGCTGCCGCACATGACCTGGCCGCCGCCGGGCCGGGCACCGTGGTCGCCCTCGCGGGCGACGTGGCCGACGCCGACCACCGCAACGACCTGGTGGACGCGGCCCGGGGACTCGGCGGGCTCGACCTGCTCGTGAACAACGCGAGCGTCCTCGGTCCCAGTCCCCAACCGGGCCTGGCCCACTACCCGCTCGAGGTGCTCAGGCAGGTCTACGAGGTCAACGTGGTGGCGCCGCTGGCCCTGGTGCAGCTCGCCCTCCCGCTGCTCGGTGCCGGCTCCGGCGGGCGCGTCCTCAACGTCACCTCCGACGCCGCCGTCGAGGGCTACGAGGGCTGGGGCGGGTACGGCTCCTCGAAGGCCGCACTCGAGCAGTGGAGCAACGTGCTGGCCGCCGAGCAGCCCGGCCTGCGGGTGTGGTGGATCGACACGGGCGACATGCGGACCCAGATGCACCAGGAGGCCTTTCCCGGCGACGACATCTCCGACCGGCCCGCGCCGGAGGCCAGCGTGCCCGGCCTGCTCCGCCTTCTCGACGAGGGCCTTCCGAGCGGGCGGTACCGTGCGGCCGACCTGGCGAGGGGAGCGGGTCCCGTTCCCGTCCCTGAACGGGTCGAGGCATGACCCCGCCGGCCGACACGGCCACCGAGGAGCGGGCCGCGGCCACGCCGGACACCGGCTCGTCCGGTACGGGTTCGTCCGGCACCGACTCGTCCGAGAGTCGTGTCCTCTCCTTCGACCTGCCTCGTGACCACGAGGCCACCGAACCGGCCGAGGTCCGGGGCGCGGGCCGCCACGACGTGCGCCTTATGGTGGGCCGCCGCGGCGACGCCAGCATCGCCCACCGCCGTTTCGCCGACATCGTCGAGGTGATGTCGCCCGGCGACCTGGTGGTCGTCAACACCTCGGGCACCGTCCCCGCCGCCCTCGACGCGGTGCGGGCCGACGGCACCCGGCTACGGCTGCACCTGTCGACCCGCCTGCCCCGGGGGAGGTGGCTCGTCGAGCTGCGCCGGCCCGACGGCGTGGGGAGCGTCCCCTTCGCGGATGCCGAGGTGGGAGAGGTGGTTCGCCTGCCCGGCGGTGCACACGCCACGCTCGTCGAGGCGTGGGCCCCTGCCGAGCACCGTCTGTGGGTCGCAACCGTCGACATCGGGGTGCCGCTGGCCTCCTACCTCGCCGCCTACGGCGCGCCCCTGCGCTACGGCCACGTGCGCCGGCCGTGGCCGCTGGCCGCCTACCGCACCGTCTTCGCCAACGAGGACGGCAGCGCCGAGATGCCCAGCGCCGGGCGGGCCTTCACGCCCGAGCTGGTCACCGCCCTGGTGGCCCGGGGCGTCGGCGTGGCACCGGTGGTCCTGCACAGCGGCGTGTCGTCGCCCGAGGCCCACGAGGCGCCCGCCCCCGAGCGCTTCCGCGTGCCACCCGCCACCGCCCGCTGGGTGCGGGCCACCCGGGAAGGCGGAGGGTCGGTCGTGGCCGTCGGCACCAGCGTGGTGCGTGCCCTGGAGACGGTGGCCGACAGCCATGGGCACGTGCACCCCGGTGAGGGCTGGACCGAGCTGGTCGTGGGTCCCGAACGCGGCGTGCGCGTCGTCGACGGGCTCCTCACCGGGTGGCACGAGCCCAAGGCGTCGCACCTGCGGCTGCTCGAGGCCGTCGCCGGACGGACGTTCCTGCGCCGCTGCTACGACGAAGCCCTCGAGCGTGGCTATCTGTGGCACGAGTTCGGCGACCTGTGCCTGCTGCTCCCCTGAAGGCACCTCTCGTTCCGGTCGGGTTTCGGGGGGTCCTGGCACTGCGAAACCTGACCGGAACGAAAGGTCCAAATGTCACACCTCGTCGGTACCGTGCGGGGCATGGGATGCGAGACGGACGACGTGACGGTCATCAGCTGCAACGACTGCGTGATGCAGCACACCAGTGCCTGCGATGACTGCGTGGTCACCTTCATCTGCGGCCGTGAGCCCGACGAGGCCGTGGTGATCGACGTGGCCGAGGCCCGAGCCGTGCGGCTGCTGGGCGAGGCCGGCCTGGTGCCGCGGCTGCGTCAGGTGCGGCGACACGCCTGAAGCATCCGCAAACTTGCGGGGGCGGAGTGCTACCGTCCCGGCAAGAGGCCCGGGAGGTGCGGGCCGCGGAGGAAGCAGGAGCCCGCGTGCGAAAGCTCCACCTCGTCGGATTCACCTCCGACCGCAAGGGGCTCATCTTCAGTGTCCGTCGGGGCTCGAAGTCGGGCAGTTTCGTCGTGGCCTTCGAAGATTCCTTCGTCGACACCCTGGCGGCCGAGCAGCGGCGGCGCGACGCAGGGGAGGACCTCCAGCCCGAGCCCGAGGCCGTTCCCGAATCACGCGGGGGAGTGGGCGACGACATCCGCGCCAGCATCGACCGGCGGCGCCGTCCCGAGAGCACTCTCACTCCCCGCGAGATGCAGGCACGGCTGCGAGCCGGTCGCACCATCGCCGAGGTGGCCAGGGAGGCACGCGTCGATCCCGAGTGGGTCGAGCGGTTCGCCGTGCCGATTCTGGCCGAGCAGGCCCAGATGGTCGAGCTGGCCCGCAACCTCACCTACGGCAAGCCACGCCGTGGACCCTCGGCAGAACCCCTCGGCCCGTCGGTGTCGGAGAACCTGATCGACCGCGGGGTCGTTCTGATGGACGACGTGTTCGACGCGGCGTGGACGGCCAACCAGCTGCACGACGTGGTGTGGGTCGTGCGCCTCCGCTACCGGTCGCGGGGCCGCGACCAGGAGGCGCTGTGGGAGGTCAACGTGGCCACCGGTCAGCTCACCGCCCGCAACCGGTTGGCCTCGGCGCTCGGCTACGTCGACGAGCGCCAACGGCGGGCCCGTCCCGGAGCGCCCGAATCCGACACGCCCGAGCCCGAGCCCGTGCGGCGGACGGCCAAGGCTCCTGCCACCCGCCGGTCCGGACGCGCCAAGGCCGTGGCCAAGAAGTCGGCGCCGGCCGCCCGGGGGCGGAAGCGGGTGGCCAAGGCCATGTCGACGCGACCCTCCACGGCCCGCAGCGCCCGACCGGCCACAAAGGCCGCGAGCGCAGCCAAGGCCAAGAACGCCCCCACCACCCGGGCCCGGTCCACAAGGCCGGCGTCGAAGTCCGGCACGCGCACGGCCGCGACCAGGGGGAAGAAGGCGCCGGCTCCCGCCCGCAAGGCGCCGGCCTCCAAGCGTACGGCGCCGCCCGCCCGGGGAGCCAGGACCTCGGCTCGCAAGGCCCCGACGGCGGCTCGCAAGGCCCCGACGGCGGCCAAGGCCCCAGGGGCGGGGGCGGCCAGGAGGGCGCCAACCGCGACCCCGCCCGCCACACCGAGGGCCATGAAGACCCGGCAGGCGGTGGCTGCGGCCAAGCCCCGGGTCAGGGTGGGGACCGACGGCTCCCCCGGCGCCTCGGGCGCGCCGGCGGCCAACGGAAGTCCCGCGGGACGCGGCCGTTCACCCGACGCCACCGCGGCCGCGCTGGCCACCGAACCGCCGCGCGTGCCCATCAACCGCCTGGCCACCAATCGGATGGCGGCCAGCAGGGCGGCCGCCGGGCGCCTGTCGGGTGACCGCCGGGTGGCCAATCCTGTCCCTCCCTCCGCCGACGAGGGCATCGGCGCGCTCCGCGGGGCGCGGCCGCGGCCCGCGGAGAAACATCCGGCCCCGCCACCAAGCCAGCCCGCTCGGGCCCCAACCCAACCAGTCCCCCCCTCCCCCACGCCCGCCCG
>JBPCJV010000008.1:0-12061 GCA_051004925.1 Acidimicrobiales bacterium
GCGACATCCGCCTCGGCGATGGCGGCCGGGTGGCGGTCACCGTCGCCCTCACCGTCGCCGGATGCCCACTGCGGGCCGGGATCACCACCCGGGTCACCAACGCGGTGAGTGCGCTCGCCGGTGTGACCGGCGTCGACGTCGACCTCACGGTGATGACCGACGGCGAGCGGGCCGCACTGAAGACGCGCCTGCAGGGCGGCGCCGCCGGCGGGGCGGCGAACTCGGCGGGGCACGAGGGGCACGCCCACGCCGCCAACGACGCGCCCGCCCAGGTCATCCCCTTCGCCGACCCGGCGAGCAGGACCCGGGTGCTGGGCCTCTCCTCGGGCAAGGGTGGGGTGGGCAAGTCGTCGGTCACGGTGAACCTGGCCGTGGCCCTGGCCCGGCTCGGCCACGAGGTCGCCGTGCTCGACGCCGACGTCTACGGGTTCTCGGTGCCGAAGATGATGGGCGTCACCCAGGAGCCCGTCGTCATCGACGGCATGATCGTGCCTCCCGTGGCCCACGGCGTGAAGATCATCTCCACCGGGTTCTTCGTGGGGGAGGACCAGCCTGTGATCTGGCGGGGGCCCATGCTGCACAAGGCCCTCAACCAATTCCTCACCGACGTGCTGTGGGGCGAGCCCGACTACCTGCTCGTCGACATGCCGCCGGGCACGGGCGACGTGGCCCTGTCGCTGGCGCAGTTCATGCCCCGCACCGAGGTGTTCGTGGTGACCACGCCCCAGCCCGCAGCCCAGCGGGTGGCGCAGCGGTCGGCCCTCATGGCCCGCAAGGTGAACATGTCGGTGCGAGGCGTCATCGAGAACATGAGCTGGTTCACCGGCGACGACGGGAAGCGCTACCCCATCTTCGGCGCCGGCGGCGGCCAGCTCCTCGCCGACGACCTGGGCGTCCCCCTCCTCGCCCAGGTGCCGCTGCTCACCGCCATGCGCGAAGGCGGCGACGACGGCACACCCGTCACGGTCAGCGACCCCGTCAGCGAGGCGTCCCAGGCATTCGCGGCCCTGGCCCAGCGGGTGGCCGCGCTCGGCGCCACCCGCGTATTCCTCCCGGAGCTGAAGATCACCTGAGGTTCTGGTCAGGTTTCGGAGGGCCGGGGGCCCCCGAACCCTGACCGGAACGGCGGACTTGGGCCCTCAGCCGCCGAACCGCACCCGCACGACGGTGGCCCGCAGCACCTGGCCGTCGCCGGCGCGCTCGGAGAACACCACCGCGCCACCGGGCGCCGACGGGGCGCGGTAGGCCACCGCTCCGTCGAAGGGCCCGAGCTCACCGCCGCCCCCGCCGGTGACGAACCCCTCGCCCAGCGCCGCTCCGGCGAGCATGCCGTCCTCGCGCACGGACACGTTCACGTGGCCTTCGAAGACGTCGGCCCGGCCGCCGAGCGGCACGGGCGACGAGACCGAGGCGAGGGGCTGGGGCGAGGTCACCTCGATATCGGGCGACCATGCCGCGGTCACGCTCCACGCCCCCGACCCCCCCTGGCGACCGAGCTGGCGGACGATGACGGTGGTCGTGGGCCCGGGTTCGTCGATCGGGGCCCCACCCTCGCCGTACCGGAACCCCACGCCCACCTCGCCGTCGGCGGGGCCCGACTCCCTGAAGTCGAAGACCACCGGGTCGTCCATGCCCAGGTAGCGCGACGCGAACTCACGAGCGGTCACGACGGGGTCGAGGAAGGTCCGGTCGCCCCGGTCGACGGAGGCGTCCGCCTCGGCCGCGGACGTGAACGGCCAGATCCCGGCGTCGACCGGCGTCGGCGCAGCCTCGGGTTGTCCGAAGCGGCGACAGGTGAGGGGGCGGTCGGTCACCGTGCCGTCCCCGGCCAGCACGGCCACGTCCTGTCCGTCGAGGGCGAAGCGGACGCCGGTCACCGAGTCGAACTGGTCGATCGTGCAGGTGACCTGGGCCAGCGAGAGGATCACGCCCTCGTCGTCGCCCGTCACCTCGAACTGGCGGGAGAGGTCGACGCGGGCGGTGGCGTCGTCGATGGTCAGCCCCAGCAGGCGGGTGCCGTCGGGGATGGCCGTACCGACGCCCGCCCGCTTCTCCTCGGGGGTCGGCCCGGCCAGGAGGGCCTGCAGTGTGACCGCGCCGATCCCGGTCACCTTGGGGACGGTGCGGGCGATGCGGTGCAGGGTGTCGCCCTGGGTCAGCCAGAGCGACACCGTGGCCGTGCCGTCGGCTCCAGCGGCTGGATCGGCGGCGGTGCCGGAGTCGTCGGGTCCGGCCGGTTGCGCGGGAGCGCCCGGTTGCCGCGTGGGCGCCGGGCCGGCGTCGTTCACCTTCGAGCCCCCCGTGCACGCCGCCCCCAGGACGACTGTCATCGTCGCGACGGCCATCACGGCCAGGCGTCTCATCGCCTTCTCCCTCTCTTCCGTGGCGTGATGGCAGTCAAGCGGGCGGTGGTAACCACCGCGTCGCCTTTAGGTAACGGTTCGGCAACGGAGGGGGATGACGGAGCCTCGCCCGGCTCGGGGGCCCCCGACCGCACGGGCAGGACGACGACGAACGTGGTGCCCCGACCGGGAGGATCGGCGATGTCCACGTCGCCCCCGTGCAGGCGGGCGTTCTCTCTGGCGATGGCCAGGCCCAGGCCGCTCCCGCTGGTGCGCGACCGGGCCGGATCGGCCTTGTAGAAGCGGTCGAAGACGTGGGCGGCGTGCTCCGGCGGGATGCCGGGCCCGGAGTCGGTCACCGCCAGCGTCACCGCCTCTTCCCCGGCCGAGACCTCGACGCGGACGGGCGGGCTCCCGTGCTCCATGGCGTTGCCCACCAGGTTGCCCACGATCGCGTCGAGGCGGCGGCGGTCGCCCCACGTGGAGGCGGCACCGGCGTCGTGCACCTCCACCCGGTCGGTCCACCCCCGAAGGTCGAGGGCGCCCGCCGCCACCGCACCGAGGTCCACCGGCTCCCACTCCATGTGGGCGACGTTGGCGTCGAGGCGGGAGATCTCCATGAGGTCCTCGACCAGCGCGGCCAGGCGCCGTGACTCCACCACGAGGAGCCGGGCCGCTCGAGTGCCGTGGTCGTCGAGGCCCGCGGCGTGGGCCTCGAGTACCCCTGCCGCGGTGACCAGGGTGGTGAGGGGCGTGCGCAGCTCGTGGGACACGTCGGACACGAACCGGCGGTGGCTGGCCTCGAGACTCCGAAGGTCGGCCATGGAGTGCTCGAGGGCGTCGGCCATGCGGTTGAACGAGTGGGCCAGGTCGGCGAACTCGTCGCGGCCCTGTTCCGGCAACCGGGTCTGGTACAGCCCGAGCTCCAGGCGGTTGGCGGCGCTGCGGGCCCGCCGCAGGGGCCGCAACAGGCCTCGGGCCGCCACCGCGCCCAGAAGGGCAGAGAGCAGCACCACGCCGCCGCTCACCGCGGCCAGGACGTTTCGCAGGACGTCGAGGTCGGCGGCCCGCTCGGCCAGGGAGAAGAACAGGTAGAGGTCGGGACCGTCGGGGAGGCGGCCGCCCACGACCACGGCGGAGCCCTGGCCGGAACCGGTCCGGGCCCAGGCCACCCGGTCGGCGGCCACCTTCGCCGCCAGGTCCGCCGGCACCGACGCGGCCGACCGGGAGATGGAACTGGTCACGAAGCTACCGTCGTCGTCGACGGCGACGACGTCGAAACCGCCGCGTGCCCGGAGCCGGGTGGCCAGGTCGTTCACCTGGTCACGGGTGGGAGCGGGGGGCAACCGGTCGGCTCCGTCGTCGAGGGCGCTGCGGCCCTGGCGGACCGCGTCCTGGGTGGCCCGGTCGAGGGTCACGCGGCGCACAAGCAGGTACGAGGTGGTGGCCACCGTCACCGAGGCCAGCGCGGCGACGAGGGCGAAGGTCGCCACCAGGCGGGGGCGCAGCCGGGCGACGGCCAGAGGCCGCCGACGCTCGGCCCGCTCCGTCCCGCGTCCGGCCCCTGCCTCGGTCACGGCGGCGGGACCAGCTTGTAGCCGACCCCCCGCACGGTCTGGATGAGGGTGGGATGAGACGGATCGTCCTCGACCTTGGCCCGCAGCCGCTGCACGCACACGTCGACCAGCCGGGAGTCGCACAGGTAGGAGTAGTCCCAGACCTGCTCGAGCAGGGCGGCCCGGGTGAACACCTGACCGGGCCGGCGGATGAGCTCCAGCAGCAGCCGGAGCTCGGTGGGGCTCAGGCTGACCTCGGCCCCGCTTCGGGTAACGGCCATGCCCAGCGGGTCGACGACCAGTTCGCCGTAGCGCACGACCCGGTCGTGGGGATCCTGGGACTGCCGGCGTAGGAGGGCCTTGATGCGGGCCAGCAGGACACGGGTCTCGAAGGGCTTGGTGACGTAGTCGTCGGCACCCGACTCCAGGCCGAGGACCACGTCGATGGTGTCGGACCGCGCCGTCAGCATGATGATCGGCACCTGGTCCTCGGCGCGTACGGCCCGGCACACCTGCAGCCCATCGGTACCCGGGAGCATCACGTCGAGCAGGATCAGGTCGGGCCGCGACTGGCGCCACCGGCTCAGCGCCTCGTCGCCGGACACCGCAGTCTCGACCCGGTGGCCGTCGCCCTCGAGGGCCATGGCCACCGCCTCCCGCACCGATGCGTCGTCCTCGACGAGCAGGATGGAGGCCACGGCCCCAACCCTCACCCGTCCCGCCCGGTATTTCAACCGTCACCCCGCTCAGAGGGCCGTTCGGGCCCGTCACCCCGCTCAAAGGGCCGTTCGGGCCGCGCCGTCCGGTAGCGCACCCGAGGTCGTAGCGTGGAACGCGTGCCCACTCCCGATGTCTCGCCTCCGGACACCGCCGACCCCGAACCGCCGGCCCCAACCCCGGTACCCGGGCCCCCGGTCGAGGGCTCGCCCGTGGGCCGGCGCGTGGTGTTGGGCATGCTCGGCTTGGGGGCGGTCGGCGTGCTCTTCGGGGCCCGGGCCCAGGACCTGCTCGAGCGCACCGTGGCACCGTTCCTCTCGCGCGACGGCACCGGGCTGTCGTCGCTGCTACCCGTCGGCCGGTTCCGCATCTACACGGTCACCGGCGAGCTCCCGTCGCGGAGCGAGGCCGACTACCGGCTGCGCGTCGGCGGCTTGGTCGACCGGCCCTTCGAGCTCACCGCCGCCGACCTGCGGGCCATGGCCCCCACCCGGCTCACCAAGGACTTCCAGTGCGTCACCGGCTGGCGGGTGGCCGACGTGAAGTGGGTGGGGGTGCGCCTGTCCGACGTCCTCGACCGCGCCGGCATGCAACAGGGAGCCGGTGGGGTGCGGTTCCACTCGTTCGACGGTGTGTACACGGAGACCCTCACGCTCGACCAGGCCCGGCGCGACGACGTGATCGTGGCAGACGAGCTCGAGGGCAAGCGCATCTCCACGCCCCACGACGGCCCCGTCCGGCTCTACGTGGCGCCCATGTACGGCTACAAGTCGTGCAAGTGGCTCGACGAGATCGAGGTCACCGGCCCCGACCCCGAGCCCGGATACTGGGAGAACCGGGGCTACGACGTCGACGCCTGGATCGGGAGTTCGAACGGCCGTGGCGACCGCCCTGTCTGACGCCGGGCCGGCCGAGGCCCCTCCGCCCCGGCGCCTGCTGCGCTTCGACCGGGCCGAGCGGTTCCTGCACTGGGCCAACGCCGCCCTGTTCGGGGTGTTGCTGGCCACCGCCGCCCTGCTCTACATCGGCCAGCTGTCGGTGATCTTCGGTCGACGCGACCTCGTGCGCCAGGTGCACGTGATCTCCGGGCTCCTCCTGCCCGCCCCGCTGGTGCTGGCGCTCATCGGGCCCTGGCGACGGGGCGTGCTGGCCGACCTGCGTGACTTCAATCGCTTTGATGGCGACGATCGGCGGTGGCTGCGCACCCGTGGCCGCGACGCGTCGGTCCGCCTGCGCAAGTTCAACCCCGGCCAGAAGCTCAACGCCGCCTTCGTGGCCGGCGCCATCGGCGTCTTCCTCGTCACCGGCTCGATCATGTTCTGGTTCGAGCCGTTCCCCCTCGACTGGCGCACGGGCGCCACCTTCGTGCACGACTGGATGGCCCTGGCCATGACCCTGGCGATCGCCGGGCACATCTGGATGGCGGTGGGCGACCGAGATTCCCTGCGGGCCATGGTTCGCGGGTGGGTACCGGAGTCGTGGGCCCGCACCCACCGCCCCCGCTGGTACGAGGAGGTGGCCGGGGAGAAACCTGCCAGTCCTACCCGCAGCGAGTGAACATGACCGGCCCGGCGCCCGCGTCGGCCACGTCGGCGCCGGGGTGGCTGTCGGCCCATCGGCGCAGGCCGGCCACGACGTCGGCCCGGTCGGCAGCGGTGTCCATCACCAACCGGTCCCGGACGCACACCCGGCCGGCGTCCGACCAGGCCGTGTACCGGTCGCCCCGCCAGCCGGCGGCGGCCTGCACCGCCGTGTCCCGGTCGAGGGTCTCCATGAGAACTAGCCGCAGCAGGAGCTCCCCGAGCACCCCCCGGTCGACGACCGGGCCGTCGGCCGGAGGGTCGTCGATCTCCTCCGACGTCTCGCCGGCCAGATACCGGTCGGGCGACAGGATCGCCTCGGTGGTGGCCGGTGGTTCGGCGAAGGCGGCGTCGACGCGAGCCGTCCCCCCGGCGGCGATCAGGGCCTCCACGAACGACTGGCCGGCCACGTAGGGGAAGGCCAACAGCGCCTCGAACACCCGGGGGACGTCGGTCGTGGGGCCCGATCGGCCCTCTGAGCGGGATGGCATGGCCTGCCCGGCCGGTCCGGTCACCAGGTCGGCCTGGCTGCGCTCGTCCGGGGGGAGGGTGTCGAGGTACCGCGACTCCACCCGCACGGCGTCGCCCTCCGCCAGCGCGGCGAACGCACTGGGTGCCTCGTCGTCGCCGCGATCGAGCTCGGGTCGGTCCAGGTCGAAGTGCTGGTCGTCGAGGGCGTGGGTCAGCTCGTGAACGAGCACGCGCCGGACTGCGGGCGTGGGTTGGTCGCCCCGCACCAGCAGCTCGTCGCGCTGGCTGTCGTAGTAGCCGAGGATGCGGTCGTCGATGCTGCGGTCGAGCGCGGCCGGGTCGAAGCGTCCCTCCACCAGGCCGAGGGCCCGGAGCAGGCCGACGAGGACGTCGGGGCTCGTGTCGTCGCCCCGGCTGCGGGCGCGGAGCTTGGCGATCGCCGCGTCGAAGGCGGTGTCGTCGTGGAGCTTCACGTCGACACGCCGACGGAAGGGCAGACCGCGCTCGCGTGCGACGAACGACTCGAGCTCGGGAAGGACACGCTCGAGGGCCGAGGGCGGCCGTGGCGGGGAGGACCGGCCCCGGCGCACGACCACGGTGACGTCGGCCACGCCCACGAGCACGATCAGCAGGGCGGTGATCGCAACCCCCCTGGCTCCGTGCCCGAACGGAGTGGCGGCTCCGCCGGGGGAGGGGCGCACGCCGACGAACCTACCAGCGGTCGGACGCGCCTACTGTGGGCCTGGCTCCGTGCCAAACGGATTGCCGGAGCGAGTTCGAGGAGACTGCGTGCAGGTTCGTATCGGGGTGATCTACTCACCGAGGGAGATCGAGGTCGACGTCGACAGTGACGACGCCGACGAGATGGCCACTGTGATCGAGACGGCGTTGAAGGACACCCCCATCCTGTGGCTCACCGATCGCCGCGGGCGCCGCGTCGCCGTCGTGGCCGACAAGATCACCTACGTGGAGATCGGCAGCGAGACCGGTGAGCGTCGGGTGGGCTTCAGCGCCCTCTAGGCTCCCGTCGCACGCGTGACCCTCCCCCTGCTCGACCGGAAGCTCCTCCTGGTCACCGGGAAGGGGGGAACGGGGAAGACCTCCGTCACCGCGGCCCTGGCCCTGCTGGCCACCCAGCGCGGCACCAGGGTGCTGGCCTGCGAGGTCGACGCCAAGGGGAACCTGGCCGACTTCTACGAGTCGTCGCGCCTGGCCTTCCGGCCCCGGGAGGTCCAGCCCCGGCTGTTCGCCATGTCGATGAGCACCGAGGAGTCGCTGCAGGAGTACCTCCGCCTCCAGCTGCACCTTCCGGCCATCGCCCGCATCGGACCGCTCGCCCGGGCCTTCGACTTCGTGGCCACCGCCGCCCCCGGCGTCCGGGAGATCCTCACCATCGGCAAGTTGGCCTACGAGGCCCGTGAGCGCACCTACGGCCTGGTGGTGGCCGACGCCTCGGCCAGCGGCCACGTCATCGGCCAGCTGGTGGCGCCCCGCGCCATCGACGAGCTCGTCCGCGTCGGCCCCATCCACGACCAGACCGGGTGGATGCTCGACGTCCTGGGCGACCCGGCGGTGACCGGGCTGGTCGTCGTGACCACGCCCGAGGAGATGCCCGTGAACGAGACCATCGAGCTGGTGGGACGCGTGCGGGAGGAAACCGACGTCGACCTGGCGGCCATCGTGGTCAACCGCGTGCTACCGGAGCTGTTCAGCCACGCCGACGAGGAGATCTTCGAGCACCTTCGCCGGCCCGACGTGGCCGAGACCATCGCCGCGTCGGCCGCCGGCGCCCGGGCCGCATCCGCGGCGCCGACCGGCGACGTCGGCCCGACGACGGCGGTGTTCGAGGCGGCCCGGCTGGCCGTCACCTTGCGCCGCACCCGGGCCAACCACCTCGACCGCCTGCGGCAGGCGGTTCCCCCCGAGGTGCCCATGCTGTTCGTCCCGTACCTTTTCACCCGCGGTCACGGGCTGCGCACCACGGCCCAGACGGCCGAGGCCCTCTCCGCCGAGATGGGCTTTTGACCGAGTACCGGAGCGCGGGGTCGGCGGGGTCGGTCGAGCGGCTCCTGGCGGCCAAGGAGATCGTCATCTGCTGCGGCGCGGGCGGCGTGGGAAAGACGACCGTCGCCGCCGCGGCCGCCACCATGGCCAGCCTGTCGCTCGGCGGCAAGGTGCTGGTGCTCACCATCGACCCCGCCCGCCGGCTGGCCGACGCCCTGGGCCTGGAGGCGCTCGGCAACGCGGAGACCCAGGTGCCGCCCGAGGTGCTCACGCGGGCGGGCATCGAGCCCCGGGGACAGCTGTGGGCGGCCATGCTCGACACGAAGCAGTCGTGGGACGACCTGGTCCGCCGCCATGCTCCCGATGCCCGTACGGCCGGGCGCATCCTGGAGAACCCGCTCTACCAGAACGTCTCGGGCCGCTTCGTGCAGAGCCACGAGTACATCGCCATGGAGCGCCTCTACGAGATCCACCGGTCGGGCCGCTACGACCTCATCGTGGTGGACACCCCCCCGACCCGCAACGCCATCGACTTCCTGGCCGCACCCGACCGGATGGCAGAGTTCTTCTCGAGCCGCCTCCTCCGGTGGATCACCGGGCGCGGCCGGTCACGGGTGGTCAACATGGCGACCCGGCCCTTCTACCAGGTGGCCGACCGGCTCCTCGGCTCGCAGTTCCTCGAGGACATCGCCGAGTTCTTCCTGTTGTTCCAGACCATGTACCCCGGCTTCGTGGAGCGGTCGAAGGCGGTCAAGCGCCTGTTGCACGACCGACGCACCACGTTCGTGGTCGTGACGACGTTGGAGGCGGCGCCGGTGCGCGAGGCCGAGTTCTTCCTCGCCGCCCTGGCCGACCAGAAGTTCCACATGGGCGCTCTGGTGCTCAACAAGGTGCTGCCCGCCTACCTGCTGGATTCCGATGCGGCGCGGGTGGCCGAGCACCTGGTGTCGTCCGCAGGCCCGGTGGCCGCCGGCATCCCCGACGCCGGCCCGCCCGCGGACGTGGAGCGGGTGCTCCGGGAGGTCGGGACCAGCTTCGGGAACTTCGCGGTGGTCGCCAAGCGCGAGGCCGAATTGCGGGCCGAGCTGGCGCACGCGGCCGAGGTGGTCGTGAGCGTGCCCTCGTTCGAAACCGACATCTACGACGTGGGCGGCCTCCTGCGGCTGGGCCGGGCCGTCTGGGGGCCCTGAGAGCAACGAACTGACCTGCCTCCCTACTTTGGAGGGCGGCGAAGCCGTCTCCGTACAATGGAGGGCGGCGAAGCCGTCTCCGTACAATTGACCGATGGCCTCTCTCGACGTCCTGGCTCGCACCACCGAACTCGAGGGCCCCGCACTGGCCCACGTCCAGCGCCTGACCGCGTCGTGGGGGTTCCTGGCCGACCTGTCGTTCGCCGACCTGCTCCTCTACGTGCCGGAGAAGGAGGTGCCCGGCGGCCCCTGCCGCTACATCGTGCTCGCCCAGATGCGGCCCACCACGAGCCAGACCCTGTACCGCGAGGACCAACTGGGGGTGGTGGTCGACGAGAACGAACGGCCCCTCGTGTCCCGGGCGTTCAAGCTGGGCCAGATCATCGACGGCGACGTGCCCGCAGGGCCCAGGGCCGAGGCCGCGCACGTGCAGTGCATACCCGTCTACTGGAAGGATCAGCTCCTGGGGATCCTGACCCGGGAGTCGGCGCCCTCGGTGGGCCGGCGGTCGGGCGAGCTGGAGCGGGTCTACCTCGACATCTTCGACGCCTTCGCCCGCATGATCGCCGCCGGCGAGTTCCCCTTCGGCGCCGAGGGCACCGAGCCCAAGGACGCCCCCCGGGTGGGCGACGGCGTGGTGCGCCTCGACGAGTCGGGCCGGGTCGACTTCGCGTCTCCCAACTTCGTGTCCGCCCTCCACCGCATGGGCGTGCACGCCAACGTCCTCGGCGCCCGCCTCGGCGAGGTCGGCTTCGACGAGGCGCCCGTGCGCGCCGCCTTCGCCATCGGCCTGCCCATCACCGAGGAGCTGGAGCGCAAGGACGTCACCCTCCTCGTGCGCTGCATCCCCCTGCTCGACCACGGGAAGGTGGCCGGCGCCCTGGCCCTGGTGCGCGACGTGTCGGAGCTTCGACGCCGCGACCGCCTGCTCGTGTCCAAGGACGTGCTCATCCGGGAGATGCACCACCGGGTCAAGAACAACCTCCAGACCATCGCGTCCATCCTCAACCTGCAGGGCCGGCGGCTGGAGTCGCCCGAGGCCAAGGAGGCCATCGGCGAGTCGGTGCAGCGCATCCGGGCCATCGCCCTCGTGCACGAAAAGCTGTCGTCGGGGGCCAGCGCCGAGGTCGACTTCGGCGACATCGCGCAGTCGCTGGTGCGCTACGTGGAGGAGGGCCTGGTGTCCCCCGAGCGGCGGGTGGAGCTGGTGGTGGAGGGCGATCCCGGACAGCTTCGGGCCGAGGTGGCCACGCCGCTGGCCGTCGCCCTCACCGAGCTCCTGCAGAACGCCGTGGAGCACGGGTACCCCGACGGGTGGCGGAGCAGTCAGGCCGGGCGGGTGGTGGTCTCGTTCGTCAACGACGGCACGGAGCTGGTCGTGACCGTGCGCGACGACGGCGTGGGGCTGCCATACGACTTCTCCGTCGACGGGCCCAGCCTGGGGCTCACCATCGTGCGCACGCTCGTCACCCACGAGTTGGGCGGCAGCATCATGATGTCGACCGACGGCGGGACGGTCGCCGAGCTCCGGCTGCCGATCGCCGCGGGGACTGCGGCGTAGCCGGCGGCCCGACGACCAGGGGAATCTAGGAGGCGGCTCGGCGGCGACGCGCCAGCCAGGCCTTGCGCAGCTTGCGGCGCTCGTCCTCGCAGGTGCCGCCCCACACACCGGCCTCCTGGTTGGTGGCGAGGGCGAACTCCAGGCACTCGCTCTGGGCCTCGCAGTGCCGGCAGACGGTCTTGGCCGCGGCGATCTGCTCGAGGGCCGGCCCGGTTGCGCCGACGGGGAAGAAGAGGTCGGGATCGGTGTCTCGGCATGCAGACCGCTGACGCCAGTCGTCTGCGTCCCAGTCATGCGATCGGCTCCACGTGAGGGCCATGTCACCTCCGGCGATCCGGAAATCGGGCACATACGACGCTGCCGCCGCATGTGAAATCATTCACAAGTCGCTGTACTTGATGCCCTCGAGGGGAACCACGAGGGGTGCAGCACCCAGTTTACCGGTGACCCCCCGGCGCGGCAAGGACTTTGTGCGCTTCTTCTCAAGCGCCGTCAGAAGCTGGTTCAGCCTGTGGGATCGACCACGACCAGTCGTTCGGAGGTCTGTGTGAGTACCAGTTCGGTGGTCTCGCCCAGGTAGTCGCCGTCGGCCTGCCAGGGGAACGGGCCGTGGCCGCGCACGAGGACACGGGGCTGGTCC
>JBPCJV010000009.1:0-19402 GCA_051004925.1 Acidimicrobiales bacterium
GGCCGAACCGGGTCAGAATCCGCAACGACCCTTTTCCTGGCCTTTATGGCGATGATGCTCGGCGGGCTCCTGGTCCGCCTCGCCCGTACGAGCCACGTCGGGCGAGGCACACGCTCCGAGGGAGAAACCGAGCCAACCTCAAGGCGTCCGGATCGCAGTAGTTGGGCCCCCACACATTGCCAATCTCGGCGGTGCGGACAAATGTCACGGCCGGTCCGTTGGTGCCCGAGTCCAGACCGGAGCAGTAGCTGTGCTCTCAGGCCTCGAGGGCCCGAGTTCGGGCAGCTTGAGGTTCGTGAGGTTCACTGCAGTTGAGGCATTAGCCGGCACCTCGGAACCCATTGGGAGGAACTGGAGATCATGAAACCAGGTACGACGCTCACCACCCCCGAGAACGAACAGCTACCGATCGAGGGTGAGGTCATGGCGGGCGATCGCACCGGGATGCTGATCATCCGTGCGTGGGTAGAACCCGGGTCATCCCAACCCCTTCGCGCCCACGTCCGGGTCAGTAATGACGTCTCGGGCGGCTTCCAGCGCACGCAGACCTTCGCTCGGGCCGACGCAGTCTCGACCGTGGTCGAGGAGTGGCTCGGCGACATCATGCGCGACGCAACCGCGAGCTGACTCAACCGTTGGAGCCGTTGGGGTCGGACCGGCTGTTGAGCCGTCGCCGGGGCTGAGAGCGCAGCCCGTCAGGGCCGCATGACGTAGCCCATGCCCCGGACGGTCTGGATCATGCGCGGTCCGTGGGCTTCGAGCTTGCGGCGAAGTGAGCTCATGTGGACCTCGAGTACGTGGTCGTCGGCGTCGTACCCCCACACCAGGCCGAGGAGCTGGCCCTTGGGAACCACCCGTGAGCGGTTGCGAACGAGCACGCCGAGCATGTGGAACTCGGTCGTGGTGAGGGAGACCGGCGAGCCGGCCCTGGTCACCAGCCGGGCCCCTTCATCCACGACCAGGTCATCGAACTCCCACACCTGGGACACGTGCTTGCCGCTTCGGCGCAGGACGGCCCGGACCCGCCACGACAACTCCTCGGGATCGAAGGGCTTGACGATGTAGTCGTCGGCACCCATCTTGAACCCGCCGTGGATGTCGTCGGCCGAATCGGCCGCGGTCACGAAGATGATGGGCAGGTCGCTGGCCTGGCGAAGGCGGCGAGCCACCTCGGCTCCGGTGATGCCCGGCAGGCCGATGTCGAGAAGAGCGACGTCGGCGTTGAAGCTCGGCGCCGCGGCAAGGGCGGCGGGGCCGTCCTCCAAGGCGAGGACCTGGTAGCCGTCGGCCTCCAGCGTCGCGACCAGCAGGCGGCGGGCCAGGGGGTCGTCCTCCACGACAAGCGCGCGCACCTCGGCCATGGAGTTATCCTCGCCAACGTTGAGTAGATCTTGATCTTACCTTGAGCCCAGCTTGAGGGTGGGGCGGTCCACTGCAGATGAGGGTCGCCAGTCGACGACCCTCCCTTGCCTCCGGATCGGAGACTCACATGCGAGTTGCCAGCCTGACCGCGAGGGTGCTGGTCGTCGGACTTGCCGGCCTGGGGGGAATTGTGAGCCTCGGCCCCGAAGTCGGCGCCGCCCCGCCCACGCCGCCCGACAACCCCGGACGAGGGATGGGATGGGCTGGACTGGCCCCGGGCCGCAGCGAGCACCGCTGCGAGGGCGGGTTCGAGATCCGCGGCAAGGCCGACGAGGTGCTGGGCTGCACCCACGGTCCTGATCCCGCCCCGGCGGCGGTCGACCCCCGGGTGGCCCGGGCCACGGCCGACCTGGCGGGCGAAGCTGCCGCGCTGCCCCGGCCCGCGCCCGGTCCGGGGACCAACGGCGACGGGATCGCGTGCACGGGCGACGGGACGTCCGGGTACCGCATCGAGGCGATCTACGCCATTGCCGGGCCGACCAGCGCCCGCCCGGACCGCTACGCCCAGGTGGCACCGATGATCCGGTCAAACTATGCTCCGTTCGTCGAATGGCAGTTCCGATCCTCGGCCGCGGAGAGCGGCGGCGAGGTCCACGTCCCGTTCGTCACCACGGCGAACGGCACCAGCTGCACCCTGGTCGTGCGCCACGAGGTGCTGACGTCGACGGGCGATGACTCGTTCTCCAACACCATCGCCGAGCTCAAGGCTCGCGGCTACAACCGGGCCGACCGGCGCTACATGATCTGGATGGACGCCAGTGTCTTGTGCGGCATCGGCCACGTCTACCGCGACAGCCAGCCGGGCCCGGCCAACGCCAACAACGGCCACTACACGGCCTTCGGGCGGGTGGACGCCGCCTGCTGGGGCTACGGCGAGGGCCACGAGCTCATGCACAACCTGGGCGGGGTGCAGCCCGACGCGCCCCACGCCACCGCCAACTTCCACTGCTGGGACGACAACGACGAGATGTGCTACGACGACGACGGTTACGGTCCCGTAGCCATGCGGGCGGTGTGCGCCGGGCGCGACACCCGATTGTTCGACTGCCGGCATGACGACTACTTCCTGGCCGGAACGGCACCCGCCGGCACCTGGCTGGCCTCGCACTGGAACACCCACAACAGCCGCTTTCTCGTGCAGGGGCCGGTCACCGAGACGTTCAGCGGGTCCTTCACCTCGAACCGGCGCTCGATCACGCACCGCTTCCCATCCGGCCCCGGCACCATCACCGTGACCGTCAACGAGCCCACCGACAGCTCCGTGACGGCCACCGTCCGGGCTCCGGACGGGTCGGTGCTCGGGCGGGTCGCCGGCCGGGGTACCCGCACGCTGACGGTGGCCGGCGCGGCGCGGGGGACCTACCGGCTGACCATGACCGGCACGCTCGGGTCCTACGCGTCCACGGTGCGACACCCGGCATAGCCGAGTTCCAGGGCGCCCTCGGCCGAGTCACCTCCGACGTCATCCAGGCCATGGTTCGGCACCGAATGTACGTCCATGACCATCGCTTCGGCCCGGCACGATACGCGATGGACCAGAGTGACGGGGATGTCTCAGCTCGTTCATCGGAGGTTCACGTGTCGGAGATGTGAAAGACTTTACACGGTCGTATTGTGAGGGGCGTGGCGGATTGGACGGCGTGACGGGCGTGGAGGAAATGGACGGCGCGAACGAACTGTCCCTGCTCGACGGCTTCGTCTTCTCGGTGGGGGGCGATGCCCTGTTGGGCATCTCCGCGGGCTCCCAGCGGCTCCTCGCCTTCCTGGCCCTGCGCGACCGGGCGGTGACGCGCCCGCACGTGGCGGGGACGTTCTGGCCCGAGTCCACCGACGAGCGTGCCGGCGCCAGCCTGCGAACGACCGTCGCCCGCCTCGACGGTCCCACCCGCCACGCGCTGAAGGTGACCGCCGCCGAACTGGGCCTGGCCGAGGGCGTGGCCGTCGACGTCCACCATTCCCGGGCCCTGGCCCGCCGCCTGATCGACCGCGGGGCTGCCCCCTCGGACACCGACATCGGCGCCCCTGCCGTGACCGCGCTGTCGAGTGATCTGCTTCCGGGTTGGTACGACGACTGGGCGGTGATCGCCGCCGAGGACTGGCGCCAGCTGCGCCTGCACGCCCTCGAGGCGGTGGCCGCCCGGCTCACCGCCGCCGACCGCCTGGCCGAGGCCGCCGCCGCCGCCCTGGCCGCGGTGCGGGCCGAGCCGTTGCGAGAAAGCGCCCGGGCCGCGCTCATCCGGGTGCACATGGCCGAGGGGAACCAGTCCGACGCCCTCGGAGAGCTGGAGCGCTACCGGGTGCTGCTGCGCGCCGAGCTCGGCATCGAACCGACCGCTCGACTCAGCCAACTGCTCGCCGGCCTCGAACGCCGGTAACGCGGCGGTCACGGGCCCGCCCCTAGGTTCCGGCCATGGCTTCAGCGCCCAGCCGGCCCCAGTGTCCGGCGTTGGGGTGATGGTGGTGCAGATGACCGCGGGACAGGCTTCGGTGCTCGATCAGGTCCGGTTGCAGTGGGAGATGCTCGAGCCCGGAGGCTCCCGGCTCGTCGTCATCCACGGTCGGTCCGGGACAGGAAAGACGGCGATCGTCCACGAGTTCTACCGGTGGCTCGTCGCCCGGGACGACACTGACGCACGCTCTTCTTGTCCCCTGGACCTCCCGCCTGTCGACCCCCTGCCCCAGGTGGCGCGCAAGGCCGTGCAGCCGTGTTCGCCCTCGCACCCCGACGCGAATGCTCCCGTTCGCCTGGTTGGGACGGGCCTGTCGCGCCGGGGAGGATGAGCCGGGTGCTTCGGGGGATCTCGGGCCGCTCGTCTCTGAAGACGTGGCCCGATCCTTCGGCGCGAGCATCGGCCGGCTCGGTGGCGACCCGGACCACCCTTCCCCGGATCACCCTTCCCGGGAGGCACTGGTCGCCTTCCTGAGCGCCGGTGGCGCAACGCTCGCCTTCGACCCCGAGAGCCAGGTCTGCGACATGGCGACGTGCTCTGCGGTGTTCGGCGTACGAGTTGCGCAAGTCGTTCGTCTGGTGTTGGGCGAAGATGCCCAGTGGAGGGCGAGCGCCGACGACGGGAGGCTGGTCGACCAGATCGAGAAGGCACGGGGGTTCGGTTCGCTCGTCAGCGTGGTGCCCGGCGATGAGCACCGTCCGATCACGGTTCCATTGGACGAGCGTCTGGCCGGCGAACTGGATCGAGTCGCGGTCGGGAGCGGGCCCGAGCGACGTTGGTACGGCCTCGACATCGACCTCCGCTTGTACCTGGCGAGCGCGGCAGCGCTCCAGGGCGAGACCTGGTGCCGGCGGGCCCGCGTGGTGGTGAAGCAAACGCCGTGTCGGAAGAAGGGAGCGGCTCGGCGCCCACGGCGGACGGGCACCGGCGCCGCTCCTCAGGAGGCCGATGCGTGCGGGCGGTGGGAGTCGAACCCACACCCCTTTCGGGACCGGGACCTAAACCCGGCGCGTCTGCCGTTCCGCCACGCCCGCAGTGAACCGACGCTACGACCAGAACTCGTCCTCGGCGTAGGCGTCGTAGCCGCCCCGGATCAGCTCGGCTCTGGGATGGGTCATCACTCTCCTTCGAACGCTCGGTTGGAGCGTACGCCCGGTCCCGCAACGATGGAGGGCCAGCTAGCCTCGGCCTCATGAACTCCGATTTGCCGATCCCCGTTGTGACCGACCAGATGACCCTTGGCGATCGCGCCAACGACGTCTACGCGCGTCTGCTCAAGGAACGCATCGTGTTCCTCGGCACCCAGGTCGACGACAACGCCGCCAACCTCATCTGCGCCCAGCTCCTGCTCCTCCAGTCCGAGGACCCCGACAGGGACATCTACCTCTACATCAACTCCCCGGGTGGCTCGGTGTCGGCGGGCATGGCCATCTACGACACGATGCAGTACGTCAGCTGTGACGTGGGCACCATCTGCATGGGTCTCGCGGCCTCCATGGGCCAGTTCCTGCTGTGCGCCGGCCAGCCGGGCAAGCGCTACGCCCTGCCGCACTCGCGCGTGCTCATGCACCAGCCGTCGGCCCAGATGCAGGGCGCCGCGGTCGACATCGCCATCCACGCCGAGCAGATCATCTACACCAAGCGGGTGATGGCCGAGCGCATCGCCCAGCACACGGGCCAGAAGGTCGACCAGATCGAGATCGACTTCGACCGCGACCGCTGGTTCACCGCCGTCGAGGCCAAGGACTACGGCATCATCGACCAGGTCATCGAGCGGATCCGCGAAGTGGCGGCCTGATCGCCGGCTTCCCGGCATGAACGTCGTCGTCACCGGCTCCCACGGCCTCATCGGCTCCGCGCTGGCGGTCGCCCTGGAGGCCGACGGCCACCGGGTGACCCGTCTGGTCAGGGGCCGCACCGCGGGAGCCCACGAGGTGGCGTGGGACCCGGCGGCGGGCACCATCGACGCGCCCGGCCTGGAGGGCCACGACGCCGTCGTCCACCTGGCCGGCGTCGGCATCGGCGACCACCGCTGGACGGCGGAACACAAGTACCAGGTGCTCGAGAGCCGGGTGCGGGGCACCGCCCTGCTGGCGGAGACCCTCGCCGGCCTCGACCGGCCGCCGGCGGTGCTGGCGTCGGGATCGGCCGTGGGGTTCTACGGGGACCGCGGCGACGAGGAGCTCACCGAAGATGCGGGCCCGGGCACCGGGTTCCTCGCCACTGTGGTCGAGGCGTGGGAGGCGGCCGCCGCCCCTGCCGTCGACGCCGGCATACGGGTGGCCTACCTGCGCAGCGGTGTGGTGCTGAGCGCCGACGGCGGCGCCCTGCGCAAGCAGCTGCCGTTCTTCAAGGCCGGGCTGGGCGGGCGCCTGGGCACGGGCCGCCAATGGCTCTCGTGGATCACCATCGACGACGAGGTGGGCGCCATCCGCCATGTGCTGGAACGTGAGCAGATCAGCGGACCGGTGAACCTTTGCGCTCCGGAGCCCGTCACCAACGCGGAGTTCACCCGCACCCTCGGCCGGGTGCTGCACCGGCCCACCGCGGTGCCCACGCCCACACCCGCCCTTCACCTGATGTTCGGCAAGGAGATGGTGGCCGAGATGCTGCTGGGCGGGCAGCGGGTGCAGCCGGCGGTGCTGCAGTCCACCGGCTACACGTTCGCCCTGCCCATCCTGGATGAGGCGCTGACCGCCCTGCTCGTCAGGTAGCCCGTCCTACTGCTTGACCGCTTCCACGGTGAGCTCGAGCTGCACCTTCTTGCCCACGAGCACACCACCGCTCTCCAGGGCCACGTTCCAGTTCAGGCCCCAGTCCTCGCGGTTGATCTCGGTACGGGCCTCGAAGGCGATGCGGGATCCGCCCCAGGGGTCGGTGAACGCACCGTCGTAGGTGCCCTCGAGGGTCACGGGACGGCTCTGGCCGAGGATGGTCAGGTCGCCGGTGACCCGGAGCCGCTCGCCTCCTGCGAACTCCACACGGGTGCTCCTGAACGAGATCACCGGGTGGTTCTCGGTGTCGAAGAAGTCGGCAGCTCGGAGGTGGGTGTCGCGCTTCGCATCGCGGGTCTCGATGCTGCTGGGGTCGATCGTGACCTCCACGGCCGACTGCTCGGGCGTGTCGGCCACGGCGATGGTGCCGGAGAACGAGGTGAAGTGGCCCCGCACCTTGGTCACCATCAGGTGGCGGGTGACGAACCCGACCTCAGAGTGCGACGGGTCGATCTCGTAGGATCCCGGCTCGGGCAGGCCCGCCACCCCGCTCAGAGGGCCGCTCGGGCCCTGCTGCACGGACGCGGCGGTGTCGGTGGTCAACTGTGTCATCTCGGTTTCCTTTCGCCCGGGGGCCGCCGGCGGCGTCCCCCCCTTGGTTACTCTACATAAGCAACGTACGATTAGTACTTATTCCGGGCAGCAGCGGGTGGCGTATCCTGGAGGCATGGACACCCCGGCGGATTCACCCGAGGAGATCACCGGGTTCTGCCCCGTGTACCACCGGGCCATCGAGATCATCGGGCGGCGCTGGACCGGCGTGATCATCCGGGCGCTCCTGTCGGGGGCGACCCGCTTCGGTGAGATCCGCGCCATCGTCCCCGGCCTCTCCGACCGGCTCCTCTCCGAACGCCTGAAGGAGCTGGAGGCGGAGGGCATCGTGGATCGCCTGGTCCTGGCCGAGACGCCGGTGCGCATCGAGTACCGCCTCACTCCCAAGGGTGAGGCGCTGGCGTCGGTCGTGGCCGCCACCTCGGCCTGGGCCGAGGAATGGCTCGTTCCCAAGAAGAAGACGCGCGCCACGCGCTGAGCCCCGAGCACCGACACCACGGGCCGCCCTGTAGCGTGGTGCCCGTGATCCAGTCCAGGCGGATTCCGGGGGTCCGGATTGGGTTTCGCGTCCTGTTGGCGCTCGTGGTGACCGTCCTCGTCGCCGTGGGCTGCAGCAGCGGCGACGGGCGGCCGGCCGCACAGGGCCCACCTCCGACGGCACTTCCCTCCGCGCCGCCGACGCCGCCGACGCCGGCCAGGCCGCCCACGCCGTCTCCCACCGTCGTGGCCACCGCCCAGGTGCCGTCCGTGGCGGTGTTCGACGCGCCCGACGGGCCCGCCGCCTCCACGTCGTTCGCCAACCCCAACGAATGGGACCTGCCCCTGGTGTTCCGCGTCGAGGCGGTGCTGCCCGACTGGGTCAAGGTCATGCTCTCGGCGCGGCCCAACGGGTCCACCGGATGGGTGCGGGCGAGCGACGTCTCGATCTCCGAGAACGATTGGCGCATGCAGGTGGAGTTGGGATCCCGTCGCCTCACGGTGTGGAAGGGGGCCGACGTGGTGCGCGAGGAGACGGTTGCGATCGGCAAGGCCGATGCGCCCTCACCCACGGGCGACTACTACCTCACCGCCATGATCCCCACCGGCAACGACGCCGGTCCCTACGGTCCGTGGGCCATTGGGGTGTCGGCCTTCTCCGACGTGTACACGAGCTTCGCCGGGGGCCCCGGGCAGGTCGGCCTGCACGGCACCAACCAACCCGAACTGCTGGGCGACGACGTCAGCAACGGCTGCATCCGGATCACCAACGAGGCCATCACCGCCCTGGCCGAGCAGGTCCCCCCCGGCGCCCCAATAGCGATCGTCGCGTAGGCCGGTGGCTGAGCCGGTCATCGTCGTACGGGGGCTGCGCAAGTCGTACGGCTCCAACGAGGCGGTGAAGGGCATCGACCTCACCGTCGGTCGGGGTGAGATCTTCGCCTTCCTGGGCCCCAACGGCGCGGGCAAGACGACCACCGTGGAGGTGCTCGAGGGCTACCGCGACCGCGACGGCGGCGAGGTGGCCGTCCTCGGGGTCGACCCGGCCCGGGCGACAGGCGCGTGGCGCACCAAGGTGGGCGTGGTGCTCCAGGAGTGCCGGCTCCCGTCGCTGCTCACCGTGCGGGAAGCCATGGACATGTACGCCGGCTACTACCCGGCACCGCGGCCGGTCGACGAGACCATCGAGCTGGTCGGCCTCACCGAGCAGGCCGGTCAACGGGCGGGCCGGTTGTCGGGTGGCCAGCAGCGTCGCCTCGACGTCGCCCTCGCCCTCATTGGCGACCCCGAGCTGCTCTTCCTCGACGAGCCCACCACGGGGTTCGACCCCGCCGCCCGTCGGGGGGCGTGGGACATGATCGCCGAGCTGCGGCGGCTGGGGAAGACCGTGCTCCTCACCACCCACTACATGGACGAGGCCCAGTACCTGGCCGACCGGGTGGCCATCATCAAAGACGGGCGGATCGTGGCCGAGGGGCGTCCGGACGAGCTCACGCCGGGCCACGCCGGCGTCACGATCGTGCGCTTCCGCCTGCCGGCGGGCACGACCGTGGCGGCGCTGCCGCCGGCCCTGCCGTGCCGGCTGACCGACAACGACACCAGGGTCGAGCTCACCACCGAGGCGCCGGTGCCCGACCTGGCCACGCTCTGCGGGTGGGCGCTCGAGCGCGGTGTCAACCTGCCCGAGCTCGAGGTGCACCGCCCGACGCTCGAGGACGTCTACCTCGAGCTGACTTCGGGCATGGCCGCGGCGGACATCGCGTGAGCGCACCGGCCCTGTTGTGGCACCAGTACCACTTCGACCAGAAGCAGTTCTGGCGGGAGCCGGCCAGCGTCTTCTTCACCGTCGCCCTGCCGTTGATCTTCCTGTTCATCTTCGTGTCGATCTTCGGGAACAACGACGTCGAGCTCCCCGGCGGTGCCACCGTCAAGGGCTCGACCTACTACGTGCCGGGGATCCTGGCCCTGGCCATCGTGTCGGCGACGATGATGAACCTGTCGATCACCTTCACCATCCTGCGGGAGAAGGGCCTCCTGAAGAGGGTCCGCAGCACGCCGCTTCCCCCGTGGGTGTACCTGGCGGGCCGGGTCCTCACGGCCACCGTCATCACCCTGCTCCTGGTCGTCGCCGTGACCGTTCTCGGGCGGGTCGTGTACGGGGTGACCGTGCCTACGTCCACCCTCCCCGGCCTCATCCTGACGGTGCTCGTCGGCACCGCCTCCCTGTGCGCCCTGGGCTTCGCCCTCACCGCCGCCATCCCCAGTGAGAACGCGGCACCGGCGGTCACCAACGCCGTCATCCTCCCCCTGTACTTCTTCTCGGGGATCTTCATCCCCAACGACCAGATCCCGCGGGGCATGCGCCTCATCGGCGACGTCTTCCCGGTGAAGCACCTGTTCGAGGCCCTGCTGACCGCCTTCGACCCCACCACCGCGGCGCCGGGCATCGCGTGGGACCACCTGGCGGTGCTGGCGGCCTGGGGCGTGGTCGGCGGCATCCTCGCCGTCCGGTTCTTCCGGTGGACACCCCGCACCGGCGCGTAAGCGGATTCCGTTTGGCGCCCTCGGTAGGATTCGAACCTACGCACCCGCCTCCGGAGGGCGGTGCTCTATCCCCTGAGCTACGAGGGCGGGGACGCAGCCGAAGTCTAGGCGGCGGGCGTGGCCGGACCCTCCGGTGACCATTGCCGTCGTCGTCGCCGCCGTCGTGGTGGTGCTCATCCTCGTGTGGGTGGCGGTCACCTACAACCGCCTCGTGCGGTCACGGAACCAGGTGGCTGACGGCTGGGCCGGCATCGACGTGCAACTCACCCGCCGGGCCGACCTCGTGCCCGTCCTGGTGGAGACCGTCAAGGGCTATCGCGACTTCGAGAGCGCCACGCTCGTGAAAGTGGTCGACGCCCGGTCGCGGGCGGTGAACGCCGAGGGCCCGGCCCAGGCCGGGCCGGCCGAGCAGACCCTGTCCGGTTCGCTGAAGACGGTCTTCGCCATGGCCGAGGCCTACCCGGACCTGAAGGCCGATGCCGGCTTCCGCACCCTGCAGGAACAGCTGTCCACGCTCGAGGAGGACATCGCCTTCGCCCGCCGCTACTACAACGCCCAGGTGCGGAACTTCAACACCCGCCAGCAGACCTTCCCCACCCTTCTCGCCGCCCGGCCCCTCGGGTTCCGGACCGCCGAGTACTTCCAGGCCGACGCCGACGACCGTGAGGTGCCCGATGCCGACCTGTAGCCCGCGTGCCCGTGCCCGTGATCGCGCCCGCCGCACCGCATCGGTCGTTCTCCTCGGCCTCGCCCTGGCCGTGGCGGGAGGCGTGGCCCGCCCCACCACGAGCCGGGCCCAGCCGGTGGGGGAGTCGATCGAGTCGTACCACGTGGACATCGAGGTCCGGCCAACTGGGGTCGTCCACGTCCGCGAGGTGATCGACTACCAGTTCGGCACCCAGCGACGCCATGGGATCGAGCGCCAGATACCGGTTCGTTTCCACTACGACGACCGCGACGACCGCATCTATCGCATCAGCGACGTGAGGGTGTCGGGGTCGCCGGGCACGCCCACCGATCTCGAGGTGTCGTCGGGAGACCGCGAGAAGTTTCGCATCGGCGACCCCGACACCACCATCTCCGGCCCTCACCAGTACATCATCGACTACGACGTCGAGGGTGCCCTTAACGGCTTCGCCGAACATGGCGAGCTCTACTGGAACGCCATCGGCACCGAGTGGTACGTACCGATCGTGCGCCCGTCGGTGACCGTGACCACGCCGGTGGCCGCCACCGCCGCGGCGTGCTTCGCCGGGCCGCTCGGCAGTTCCTCGCCGTGTGCCGTGGCGAGGGTGGTGGGCAACGAGGCCGAGTTCTCCAACTCCGGCCTCGTCCCCGGCAACGGCCTGACCGTCGTGATCTCGCTCCCCAAGGGCGCGGTGGCCGCCACCGGGCCGATCCTCGACGAGCGGTGGGCGGTGCAACGGGCCTTCTCCCTCACTCCGGCCACCGTGGGCGGATTCTCGCTCCTGCTCCTCCTGGCTGCCGGCGGGATCGGATGGCTCTTCTGGCGACAGGGAAGGGACCGGCGCACCGCCGGCGGCGCCTTCGAGTCGTCGGTCCCGCCCCAGGCCGGTTCCACGGACGAGTCGGTGCCCTTGTTCGCCGAACGCGACGGCCCCGTCCTCTACCGGCCGCCCGACGGCCTGCGCCCCGCCCAGCTCGGTGTCCTTGTCGACGAGAGCGCCGACCCCCTCGACGTCACCGCCACCGTGGTCGACCTGGCCGTGCGGGGCTACCTCACCATCGAGGAGGTCGAGCGCGAGACCCGCTGGTCGAGGGGCGACTGGAACCTCACGGCCGCGAAGCCGGCCGACGACGACCTGCTCCCCTACGAGCGCGACCTGCTGACGTCGATCTTCTCCAACCGCGTCGACGTGAAGCTGTCGGAGCTGAAGGACACCTTCCACGACGACCTGAAGCGGATCGAGGGCGAGCTCTACGACGACTCCGTGGCCCACGGGTGGTTCGCCAAGCGTCCCGACCGGGTGCGCAGCAAGTGGTTGTTCGCAGGCATCGCCGTGACGGTGGTCGGCGGCGGCCTGGTCGCTCTCACCGCCGCGTTCACCCACGCCGGCCTGGTGTTCGTTCCCGTCTTTCTCGCCGGCGTGGTGATGGCCATCGGACATCGCTGGATGCCGGCGCGCACGGCGAAGGGCAGTGCCGCCCTGTCACAGGTCTTGGGCTTCCGCCGGTACATCGAGACGGCCGAGGCCGACCGCATGCAGTTCGCCGAGCAGGAGAACATCTGGGCCACCTACCTCCCCTACGCCATCGTCTTCGGCGCGACCAAGAGGTGGGCCAAGGCGTTCGACGGCCTGGGTGCCGAACAGCAGGCGCAGGTCTCGACGTGGTACGTGTCGCCCTACGCCTTCTCGAGCGGCTCGTTCTCCGAGTCGATGGACGGCTTCGCCGACAGCACCTCGGGTGCCATCGTCTCCACGCCCTCGTCGAGCGGTGGGAGCGGGTTCTCCTCGGGGGGGTTCTCGGGCGGAGGCGGCGGCGGGGGCGGCGGGGGCAGCTGGTGACGCAGAGTGGCCGACGGGGGGATCAGGGGTCACCGGTAGCATCGGTGCCGTGGCCCTCCGAACGCGCGTGCTGGTGGTCGACGACGACCCGGTGATCGTCGAGCTCCTGCGGATCAACTTCGAGATCGAGGGATTCGAGGTCATCAGCGCCAGCGACGGCCAGGAGGGACTCGAGCGGGCGGGCGCCGACCACCCCGACGTGATCCTGTCCGACATCATGATGCCCCGCCTCGACGGCCTCCAGCTGCTGACCCGGCTCAAGGGCAACCCGGCCACGGCCCACCTGCCCGTGGTCCTCCTGTCGGCCAAGGCCCAGAAGGCCGAGGTCGACCAGGGACTGGCCCTGGGCGCCGACGACTACGTGACCAAGCCCTTCGACCCCATGGAGCTGCTCGACCGGGTGAACGCCGCCCTGGGCAAGCACCGCACGTAGCCCGGGCTCGGCCATGATCCGCGACACCCTCTCCCAGGCCGTCCGCGCCACCCTCGAGTCGCTCGGCGTCGACCCCCTTCCCGACACGGTCAGCATCGAGCGCCCGGCCCGCCCCGACCACGGCGACTGGTCGACCAACGCGGCCATGGTCTCGGCCAAGGCCGCGGGCCGCAACCCGCGCCAGCTGGCGACCGCCATGGCCGAGCACCTCAGTGCCGACCTGCCGGACCACGTGACCGCGGTGGAGGTGGCCGGCCCCGGGTTCGTCAACTTCCGGCTCGACGACGGCTGGCTCCACGACGTGCTCCGCGACGTGGTCACCGCCGGCGTCGACGACTGGGCCCGCCCCGATCTCGGCACCGGCCCGCGGGTTGACGTGGAGTTTGTGTCGGCCAACCCCACCGGGCCCCTCCACGTGGGCGCCGGGCGGTGGGCGGCGTTCGGCGACTCGCTGTGCCGGCTGCTGGAGCGCTGCGGCTGGTCGGTGAACCGCGAGTACTACGTGAACGACCGGGGCACCCAGACGACGAAGTTCACCGAGTCGCTGGCCGCGGTGAAGGCGGGCCGGCCGGTGCCCGACGACGGGTACCGGGGCACCTACGTCGTCGACTGGGCCGCGGAGATGCCCGACGACGCCGACCCCTCGGTGTGGGGGTACGAGCGGGTGATGCGCGACCTGGCCGACACCCTCGCGGCCATGAACGTGCGCTTCGACACGTGGTTCAGTGAGCGCTCTCTCGTCACCTCGGGCGCCCTCGACCGCACGCTGGTCGACCTGCGCACCGCCGGCGCGGTGTACGAGGCCGACGGCGCCACGTGGTTCCGCGCCACCGAGTTCGGCGACCGTCAGGACTACGTCCTGATCAAGAGCGACGGCCAGCCCACGTACCTGCTGTCCGACATCGCCTACCACCGCGACAAGTTCGAGCGGGGCTACGACCACCTCATCGACGTGTTCGGTGCCGACCACCACGGCCACGTGGCCCGCCTCCAGGCCGCGGTGGCCGCCCTGGGCCACCCCGGTCACCTCGAGATGATCCTCGGCCAGCTCGTCACCATCCGCCGGGGCGACGAGGAGGTGCGGGCCAGCAAGCGCAGCGGCGACTACGTCGACCTGGCCGAGGTCCTGTCCGAGGTGGGGCCCGACGTCGCCCGCCTGATCTTCCTGCTCCAGTCGATCGACACCCGCCAGACCTTCGACCTCGACGTGGTGCGCCGCCAGTCGATGGACAACCCCGTCTACTACGTGCAGTACGCCCACGCCCGCATCTCCTCGGTGGCCCGCGTGGCCGCCGAGCGGGGCGTGACCCGGCGGCCGCTCCCCGACGTCGACCTCGGCGTCCTCACCCACCAGCGCGAGCTCGACGTGCTGCGCAGCCTGGCCGAGCTGCCCGACGTGGTCGCCAGCGCCTGCCTCACCCGGGCCCCCCACAAGGTCACCACCTGGGTGCTGGAGCTGGCCGGCCGCTTCCACGGCTTCTACCACGACTGCTCCATCCTCGGACCGGTCGACTCCACGCCCGATCCCGAGCTCGTCCAGGCCCGCCTGTGGCTGGTCGAGGCCACCCGGATGGGGTTGGCCGTGGCCCTCGACCTGCTCGGGGTCGACGCCCCCGAGAGCATGTGACGTGAGCGCGCGAACCAGGACGCCAGAGTGAGCGAGCAAGCCGGGGGGGCACCGCGGCCGGTCGAGCCCGCCCTGCTGCCGATGACGGCGGCGGTGGGCGACCACGGGCGGCTCGCCGTCGGCGGCGTCGACCTGTGCGGACTGGCCGACGCCGAGGGGACACCGCTGTTCGTCTACGACGAGGCCCACCTCCGGGCCCGGTGCCGCGAGGCGGTGGCCGCCTTCGGACCCGGGGTGGCGTACGCCAGCAAGGCCTTCCTCTGCCTGGCCATGGCCCGCCTGGTGCGCGAGGAGGGGATGCACCTCGACGTGGCCACCGGCGGCGAGCTGCACGTGGCCCTGGCCGCCGACGTGCCCGCGTCGGACCTGAAGCTGCACGGCAACAACAAGTCGCTCGATGAGCTGGTCACCGCCCGCCGGCTCGGGGTGCGCCTGGTGGTCGACTCGTTCGACGAGCTCGACCGCCTCGAGCGCCTCCACCACGACGACGGCGTCACCGCCCGGGTCCTGGTGCGGGTGACGCCGGGGGTCGAGGCCCACACCCACGAGTACGTGATGACCGGCCAGGTCGACTCGAAGTTCGGCTTCGGGCTGGCCAGCGGCGACGCCGCCCGCGCCGTCGCCCGGGCCCGGTCGTCGCCGGCCACCGAGGTGGTGGGGCTGCACGTGCACATCGGCAGCCAGATCTTCCTGGCCGACTCGTTCGCCAAGGCCATCGAGGTGGTGGCCGACTTCGTGCGGCCCCTTGGCCTGCCCGAGCTCTGCATGGGCGGGGGACTGGGCGTGGCGTACGTGGAGGGCGAGGAGGCGCCGTCGATCACCGAGTGGGCGACGGTTCTCCACCAGGCCTGCGAAGCGGTGGGCATCGACGCCCAGGTGACGGCCGAGCCGGGCCGGGCGATCGCCGCCGCCGCCGGGGTGACCCTCTACCGGGTGGGCACGATCAAAGAGATCGCCGGGGTCCGCACCTACGTGTCGGTCGACGGGGGGATGAGCGACAACCCCAGGCCCGTGCTCTACGGCAGCGGCTACGAGGCCTTCCTGCCGCGGGCCGCCGCCGCCGAGCGCCCGCGGCTGGTCAAGGTGGTGGGCAAGCACTGCGAGTCGGGCGACATCGTGGTGCGCGACGCCCGGGTGCCCGCCGACCTGGCGGTGGGCGACGTGCTGTGCACGCCGGTCACCGGCGCCTACGGGCACTCGATGGCCTCCAACTACAACAAGGTCCCCCGCCCGGCTGTGGTCTTCGTGGCCGGCGGCGAGGCCCGGGTGGTCGTCCGCCGGGAGACCCTCGACGACCTCTTGCGGCTGGATCTCTAAGGCCAATTCCCGTTCCGATCAGGTTTCGCGGTGCCAGGGCGCTCCGAAACCTGACCAGAACAAGAGGTCCAGTACGGTTGGGGTGTGGAACCAAATGTCGTTCGTGTCGGCATCCTCGGGTGCGGGAACGTCGGTGCCGCCCTGGTGCAGCTCGTCGGCGAGCACGGCGACACCATCGCCGCCCGCTCCGGTGCCCGCCTCGAGGTCGTGCGCGTGGCCGTGCACGACCTCTCCAAGCCCCGGGCGGTGACGTTCGCCGACGGTGTGCTCACCGACGACGCCGACGCCCTGGTGGTCGACCCCGAGGTCGACGTGGTCGTCGAGCTCATGGGAGGGATGCAGCCGGCCCACCGCCTGATCCGGGCCGCCCTCGAGGCGGGCAAGCCTGTGATCACCGCCAACAAGGAGGTGATCGCCAGCGCCGGCGCCGAGCTGGTGCAGGTGGCGGCCAAGGCGGGGGTCGACCTCCTCTACGAGGCGGCCGTCGCCGGCGCCATCCCCCTCATGCGGCCCCTGCGGGAGTCCCTCGCCGGCGACCGCATCCGCAGGGTGATGGGCATCGTCAACGGCACGACCAACTTCATCCTCACCCGCATGAGCGACGGCGGCGGGTCGTTCGCCGACGCCCTGGCCGAGGCGCAGGCCCTGGGCTACGCCGAGAAGGACCCCACCGCCGACGTCGAGGGGTGGGACGCGGCGGCCAAGGCCGCCATCATCGCCAGCGTCGCCTTCGGCGTGTCGGTGGTGGCCGACGACGTCCACCGAGAGGGCATCACCGGCGTCACGCCCGACGACATCGCCATGGCCGCCCGCCTGGGCTACGTGGTGAAGCTCCTGGCCGTGGTCGAGGCGGTGGCCGACCCCCACGGTGGTGCGAGCGAGGTGGCGGTGCGGGTGCATCCCGCCATGGTCCCCGCCGACCACCCCCTCGCCGCGGTGCGCGAGGCCTACAACGCGGTGTTCGTCGAAGGGGCGGCCGCGGGCGAGCTCATGTTCTACGGCCGCGGGGCGGGTGGACGTCCCACCGCCTCGGCCGTGCTCGGCGACCTCGTGGACGCCGCCGGCAACCTGCGGCAGGGCACGGCACCGTCGCCCGCCGGCCTGGTCCCGGCCCGCATCCGGCCCATCTCCGAGCTCAGCACGCAGTACTACATCACCATCGACGTGCTCGACCGCCCCGGCGTGCTCGAGAAGGTGGCGGGGGCCACCGCCCGCCACGGCGTGTCGATCCTCAAGATGGAGCAGGTCGGCCTGGGCGACGAGGCCCGCCTGGTCCTGGTCACCCACACCGCCGCGGAGCGCGACGTGCAGGCCACCCTGGCCGAGTTGCGCGAGCTCGACGTGGTCGACCGGCTGGGCACGCTGCTGCGCGTCATCGGGCCCGGGTAGGCCGGCGAGCGGCGATGGAGGCACAGTCGGCCGGAGAGCCGCGATGAATGCACAGTCGGCCGGAGAGCCGCGATGAATGCATGGCGTGGGGTGATCGAGGAGTACCGGGACTTCCTTCCGGTGGACGAGGGCACCCCTGTGGTCACGCTCCAGGAAGGGGCCACGCCCCTGTTGCCCGCACCCCGGTTGTCGGAGCGCCTGGGCGCAGCCGTGTGGCTGAAGTACGAGGGGGCCAACCCCACGGGGTCGTTCAAGGACCGCGGCATGACCCTCGCCATCGCCAAGGCCCTGGAGGCCAAGGCCGAGGCGGGGGTGTGCGCGTCTACGGGCAACACCTCCGCGTCGGCCGCCGCCTACGCCACCCGGGCCGGCCTCACGTGTGCCGTGCTCATCCCCGAGGGCTACATCGCCCTCGGCAAGCTGGCCCAGGCCCTCATCCACGGGGCCCGGGTGCTCCAGATCCGGGGCAACTTCGACGACGCCTTCTCCATCGTCAAGGCCCTGGCCGAGAAGGCGCCCGTGACGGTCGTCAACTCGGTGAACCAGAACCGCATCGAGGGTCAGAAGTCGGCGTCGTTCGAGATCGTCGACGCCCTCGGGGACGCACCCGACATGCAGTGCATCCCGGTGGGCAACGCCGGCAACATCACCGCCTACTGGAAGGGCTACCGCGAGTACCAGGACGTGGGGCGCTCGTCGCGCCTGCCCGCCATGTTCGGGTTCCAGGCGGCCGGTGCGGCCCCGATCGTGCTCGGCCACCCGGTGGACGAGCCCGACACCATCGCCACCGCCATCCGCATCGGCCGGCCCGCCTCCTGGTACGGCGCCACCGCCGCGGCCTCGGAGTCGGGCGGGCGCATCGAGTCGGTGACCGACGACGAGATCCTCGAGGCCTACCGCTTCCTGGCTTCGGAGGAGGCGGTGTTCTGCGAGCCGGCGTCGGCCGCATCGGTCGCCGGGTTGCTCAAGGTGGGCGCGCCCGAGGGGGCCACCGTCGTGTGCACCCTCACCGGGCACGGCCTGAAGGACCCCGACCGGGCCATCGCCCAGATCGACGTGCCCGAGGCCATCGACCCCGACGAAGCCTCCGTGCGCGCCGCCCTGGGGTTGTAGCCGGCAGGTGGCTCGCCCGGGTCGACTTCAGGCCAGACTGGATCGATGCCGCGACGTCCGGACCGTGACCATCCCGCGGTCACACCCCTCTCGCCTCTCGGTCCGGGTGGCCGGCCATTGGCGCGCTGGCGACCGGCGACGGCTGCTCTGAGCGCCATCGCGCTCGCTGGTGCCGCGGCGCTGCTGCTGTCCGACCGGGCACCGGGGTTCCTTCGGAGGATCTCGGTCCGAATTGACGGCGGAGCCTCGCCTGCCTCAAAGGCTGCCTCGAGGGCCCGGCCGCAGTCCGACTTCGAGATCCACGTCGTCGTGTGGGCGGCGGTCGCCGTGCTCATCGGCCTGACCATGTGGTCGAACAGGTCTGTCCTGGTTTCCGTGGTGGCGGTGTTCGTCGCCAGCCTGGTGACGGAAGTTGCGCAGGACCTGGTTACGTCCACGCGCAACCTGCAGGTACCAGACGTCGTTGCCAATGGGTTCGGTTCCATGGCCGGCCTGGGTCTGGTCTGTGGCCTGGCCATCCTCATGGGGTGGAGTGACCCGCCACCGCGTGCTCGGGTCGCACGTAACCGCTCGGGCCGAGGAATTACCATGCGCTGAGTGAAGTACGTGGTCTGCGTCCCCGACGGTGCGTCCGACGAGCCCGTGGCCGAGCTGGGCGGGCGGACCCCGCTCGAGGCCGCGGCCATGCCCACCCTGGCCGCGCTGGCGGCCCGCGGCGAGGTGGGCCGGGCCGCCACCATCCCCGCCGGCTTCCCGCCCGGCAGCGACGTGGGCAA
>JBPCJV010000010.1:0-3989 GCA_051004925.1 Acidimicrobiales bacterium
GCCGAAGTCGGCCACCTTGGCCCTTCCGTCGGCGGCCAGAAGGATGTTGCCGGGCTTCACGTAGCGGTGCATCAGGCCGGCGTCGCGGGCGGCGCCCAGGGCCCCGAGGACCTCGGTGGCGACGGTGGTCACCCAGGCTGGGTCTACCGGGCCGTCGGCGAGGCGGTCGGCCAGGCTCTCGCCGGGGAGGCGCTCCATCACGATGTAGGCCACGCCCTCGTACTCGCCGGTGTCGAGCACGGCCACGGCGTTGGGGTGCGAGAGCGACGCCGCGGCCCGGGCCTCGGCCTCGAATCGCGAGCGGATGTCCGACCGGGCCGCCATCTCAGGCAGCAGAAGCTTGACCGCGACCTGCCGCCCCAGGCGTCGGTCGGTCCCGGCAAAGACCTCGGCCATGCCCCCACGCCCGAGGAGCTCGCCCACCTCGTAGCGGTCGGCGATCACCCGGGCGGATCCCGCGGTGGCGGAGGGGTCGGTCATGTCTCGCACCGTAGTGATCTACCCCGTGGAGAAGTTCTCGACCGAGACGCGTCGATCGACTGCCCGCTAGCGCCCAAGCCGGCGTCCCGCAACGGTACTGTGCGCTTCGTGAGCGACGAGGCGCGGACGGCCTGACGCACATGGGGATCACCCGCGACCAGATCCTCGACGAGTTGGAGTACCTGGCCGCGCTGGAGCACGCCCTCGTCGTCGATCACCTTCAGATCTACTACGCCCTCGGCACCGACGAGAACCTCGGGGCGCCGGGCGGCGAACCCTCACCGCAAGGCACGGAAGCCGCCAACGCCTCGTTCCTGATGGCAATCAGCGACATGCGACATTTCGGATCGGTCGTCGGGGTCCTGGTGCGCGCCGGGCGGCGGCCGGCCTTCGAGCGGGCACGTCACGTTCTGCCTCCGGCCGGGCCGGCCATCCCTCTCGGATCGTTGACCCCGGCGCAGTTCCACGCCTTCACTGAGCGTCAGGAGGCGATCGCATCGACCGTCGACGCACGGTATGCGAGCTTCGAGTCGGTGCTCACGTCGGCCAGCCCTCCGCTCGACAGCGACCTGATGGGTGAGATCGGGGTCCTCCTCGTGTCGGGTACGGACCACCTGGCGCAGGTACCCGGCCTGGTGGACCCTCTCGCGGGCATGGAACCGTCGGCCTATCTCCGGGCCACGCGTGTCGAGCCGGCCGACGATCTGGAACGGAGCCTGCTGGCGGTGAGCAACCGCTACTACCGGACGCTCCTGGCGATCCTCGGGGCCAGGTTCACCCATCAGGAGCTCGCAGGAGATCTCTTCGGCCGTGCCCAGACCGCGATGACGGAGCTCGATGGGTGCAACAAGCTGCTCGTCGCCCGCGGCGTGATCCCCCGGTTCAGCCTCGCGACCGCCGACTGACCCCCCCGGTCCGGGTCCGGCTCCGGGCCCGGTTCCGGACACGGCGGCTCTCGACGGCTACCTCTGCACGCGGAAGCGGAGGCTCGTACGCATCCCGACGTCCTGGACGCCGGTCTTCTGGAGCTTGAACTCGCCGGCGTCCTCCTCGAAGAGCCGGAGGCCCGAGCCCAACACCACGGGCATGACGTCGATGCGCAGCTCGTCGACCAGGCCGGCTCGCAACAGCTGGTGCATCACGTCGACACCGCCGACGACGGTCACCGTCTTCTGGCCGGCCGTGGCCGACGCCCGGGCCACCGCCGACTCGGCGCCGTCGTTCACGAAGGTGAACGTCAGCTGGTCGTCCTGGCGAGGCGCGGTCGCCGGTGGCCGGTGGGTGAGCACGAAGATGGGCCGCTGGAACTCGTAGTTGCCCACGTACCAGTCCGGGTCGCCCATCTCGAAGGTCCGCCTCCCCCATCAGCACCGCACCCGTCTCCTCGACCATCTCGTCCATGTAGGCGGAGCCCCGGAGGGCTTCGAGGTCGGGGTAGAGGAGGCCGGAGTCGCCTTGGGCGTCGGCGACGAAGCCGTCGAGCGACGTGGTCATGCCGGCGATCACCTTGGCCATGCGTCTCTCCGTTCGTGCCGCCCCACGACGCGGGGAGAGGGCGGGCGTCACGACGGTGGGAGGCCGTGGGCCTCGGCCACGAGCCCGTGCACGATCGCGGCCGCCGCGCTCGAGCCCGCGGCGACCGCGGTCGCCACCGACGGCATCTGCGAGCACACGTCGCCGGCGGCGGACAGTCCCCCCACAGTGGTGTGGAACATCGGGTCGACTTCGAGGGCGTCGACGGCGACGGGGCCGGGCGTGGCCGCCGCCGCGCCGAGCTGGTCGGCGAGGGCGGAGCGCTGGTGGAGGGCGACGGGCACGAGCAGTCCGCGGCACGGGAGCTCGCCACCGTCGGTGAAGACGACAGCCGTCAAGGTGCTGTCCGGCCCGCGCAGCCCGGTGACATCCCGCTCGTCGACCGTGACCCCGGCCGCGGCGAGCCGTTCGAGGTCGGCGACGTCGAGCTCGGCGGCCCCGTCGGTCAGCAGCGTCACGTCGTCGCTCCAGACGCGCAGCAGCAACGCCCGCCGCAGGCCCGTGGCGCCCCGGTCGAGCACGGCCACCGGCTGGTCGCGGACCTCCCAGCCGTGGCAGAACGGGCAGTTGAAGACCGAGCGACCCCACCGCTCGGCGATCCCGGGCAGTTCGGGGAAGCGGTAGTCCATGCCGGAGGCGAGCAGCAGGCGCCGCGCCGTCTGGTGGGAGCCGTCGGCCAGCGCGAGTACGAAGCCGGCATCGTGGCGCTCGCCGCTGCGGACCTCGCCGTCGCGCAGCTCCACGGTCGGGTAGGCCGCCAGCTCGGCGCGCCCGGCGGCGTAGAACTCGGCCGGCGGCCGACCGTCGTGGCCGAGCAGGCCACCGATGCCGTGGGCGACGCGATTGCTCTGGCCTCCGGCGTCGACCACGAGCGTCCGCTGGCGGGCCCGGCCGAGCACCAAGGCGGCGCTCAGGCCCGCGGCACCCGCGCCGACGACGATGCAGTCCCATGAGCTGTCCATGCCGTCATGGTGGCATCTGCGGGACGGGCAGCGACCGACGGCGGTCCTCGAGGAACCGGCGCTCGGCCGCGTTGGTGACGAGCGCGATGGCGGTGTCGTAGGCCTCGGACGCCTCCTCGTGGCGGCCGAGGCGCTGGAGAAGGTCGGCTCTGGTCACGTGGAAGGGGTGGTACCCGTGGAGGTCGAGGGGGTCGACGATGGCGAGGGCGGCGGCGGGCCCGTCGACCTCGGCCTTCGCCACGGCCCGGTTGAGGGCCACGACCGGCGTCGGTGACATGGCGAGCAGCTGGTCGTAGAGCTGAAGGATCTGGCCCCAATCCGTGTCGGCGGCCGTGGGCGCGTCGCTGTGCACCGCGTTGACGGCGGCCTGGAGTTGGTAGGGGCCGGGCCGGTCACGCCGGATGCAGGCCGCGACCAGCCGCTGGCCCTCGGCGATCAGGGCCCGGTCCCATGTCGACCGGTCCTGGTCGGCGAGCAGTACGAGTGCCCCGTCGGGACCAGTGCGGGCGGCGCGGCGGGCCTCGGTCAGCAGGAGGAGGGCGAGGAGGCCGAGCACCTCGGGCTCGTCCGGCATCAGGTCAGCGAGCAGGCGGGCCAGGCGGATGGCCTCGGCGCACAGGTCGGCCCGCGCCAGGGCGTCGCCGGTGGTGGCGGTGTAGCCCTCGTTGAACACGAGGTAGACCACGGCCAGTACGGGGCGGAGGCGGTCGGGAAGCTCGGCGTCGCCGGGCACGCGGTAGGGGATGGCGGCGGCGCGGATCTTGCGCTTGGCCCGCACGAGCCGCTGCGCCATGGTCGGCTCGGGCACGAGGAAGGCCCGGGCGATCTCGCCGGTCTCGAGGCCGCCGAGGAGCCGGAGGGTCAACGCCACCTGGGCGCCGGGGGCGAGCGACGGGTGGCAGCAGGTGAAGATCAGGTGGAGACGGTCGTCGGGCACGGGTCCCACCTCCGGGGGCGCGTCGCGATGGTGGACGAGGGTGGCCTGGGCGTGGCGGTCGTCACGCGACGCCTCCC
>JBPCJV010000011.1:0-9560 GCA_051004925.1 Acidimicrobiales bacterium
GGGGGGGGGGCGCTGTTGGCTGGGGGGTGTTGCCTCCCCCCCCCTCCCCCCCCCCCCCCCCGCCGCCGTGGCCGCCATCGGCCGCCCGGGGTCGACGGTGATGGTGCACACCCACCTCCACGTGCGCGAGGACGCCCTCACCCTCTACGCCTTTCCCACCAACGACGACCGCGACTGCTTCGAGGCCCTGCTCGGCGCCCACGGCGTGGGTCCGGCACTGGCCCTGGCCATCGTCTCTGTGCACGGGCCCGCCGAGCTGCGCCGGGCGGTGGCCGACGGCGACCTCGACGCCCTCACCATGGTGCCCGGCGTCGGCCGCAAGACGGCCGCCCGCCTGCTCATCGAGCTCAAGTCCCGCCTCGACGTGGTCGACGTGGGCCCAGGTACGGTCGCCGCGGTCAACGGCGACGCCGGGCCCTCCGCCCGCCGCGACCTGCGGGAGGCGTTGGTCGGCCTGGGCTACGAGGCCGACGAGATCGGCGCCGTCCTGCGCGAGCTGCCCGCCGAGGGTGAGGTCGAGGACCTGCTCCGCAACGCCCTCCGCCTGCTCACGGCCGCGCGGTAGGGCGGGACATGGCGATGAGGAACGAGCTGCTGGCGGCGGCGACAACCGAGGGCGAGGAGCCCGACGAGGCCAGCCTGCGACCGCGGCGCCTGAGCGAGTTCGTGGGCCAGGCCGCCCTGCGCCAGCACCTCGAGATCCTCCTCGAAGCGGCCCGGCGCCGGGGCGAGGCCGTCGACCACCTGCTGTTCGCCGGTCCTCCCGGGCTGGGGAAGACCACACTGGCCGCCATCGTCGCCGCCGAGGGTGGGGTGAACCTGCGGGTCACGTCCGGCCCGGCGCTGGAACGGGCCGGCGACCTGGCCTCGGTCCTCACCAACCTCGACGAGGGCGACGTGCTGTTCATCGACGAGATCCACCGCCTGCCCCGCGTGGTCGAGGAGGTCCTCTACCCGGCCATGGAGGACTTCCAGCTCGACATCGTGCTGGGCAAGGGCCCCTCGGCCCGTTCCATCCGCCTCGACCTGGCCCGCTTCACGTTGGTGGGCGCCACCACCCGCACCGGCCTGATCACCGGCCCCCTGCGCGACCGGTTCGGGTTCGTCGCCCGCCTCGACTACTACGACGTCGCCGAGCTCGAGTCCATCGTCGGCCGGGCCGCCGGCATCATGGGCGTGGCCCTCGAACCGGCCGGCGGTCTCGAGGTGGCCCGGCGCGCGCGCGGTACGCCCCGCATCGCCAACCGCCTCCTGCGCCGGGTGCGCGACTACGCGGAGGTGCGCGGCAACGGCGTCGTCACCGAGCAGGCGGCCCGGGAGGGCCTGGCCCTGTTCGAGGTCGACGAGGCCGGCCTCGACAAGGTCGACCGGGCCATCCTCACCGCCGTGTGCCAGCGCTTCGGCGGCGGCCCGGTGGGGTTGTCCACGCTGTCGATCTGCGGGGGCGAGGCCACCGAGACGGTCGAGGACGTCTATGAGCCGTTCCTCCTCCAGCAGGGCCTCCTGATGCGCACGCCGCGGGGGCGGGTCGCCACCCCGGCGGCGTGGGCCCACCTGGGCCTGAGCGCGGAACCGGGCCCGGGCAGCCCCACCGCCGGCCCCGACCCTTCGCTGTTCGGCGCCTGAGGGTCGGCACCGGCCGACCTCGCGCTAAGCTTTCACCCGCCCTCCGGGGCCACTTCTGCCATGGCCTCCGCTCTCCTCTTTCTCCTGCCCCTCGCCCTGCTCTGGGTGCTGTTCGTCCGCCCCCAACAGAAGCGGATGCGCCAGACCCAGGCGATGGTCGCCACGTTGGAGGCGGGCGACGAGGTGCTCACCTCCGGCGGGATCTACGGCACCGTCACCGACGCCGACGACGCCACCCTGTGGGTGGAAGTGGCACCCGACGTGGTCGTCCGCATGGTGCGGGGGGCCATCGCCCAGAAGGTGTCGCCGGACGAGGAGGAGGAGGAGGAGGAGGCCGACGACGGCCCCGCCGCCATCGAATCGTCCACTGGTGACGACGACGCCTGATGCGCCGTTCCCTCGTCGTCTCGCTCGTCGTAACCCTGCTCCTGGCCGTCGTGGCCCTGGGGGCCACCATCTGGTCGGGGAACACGCCCGAGCTGGGCCTCGACCTCCAGGGAGGCGCGTCGGTCGTCCTCCAGCCCAAGGACCCGGTTCCGTCCGACACCCTCGACCAGGCCATTTCCATCATTCGCAGCCGGGTGGACGCCTTGGGCGTGGCCGAGCCCGACATCAGCCGGCGGGGCGACAACATCATCGTGCAGCTGCCGGGCGTCAAGAACAGGGACCGGGCCCTGGAGATCGTGGGCCAGACGGCCCAGCTCTACTTCCGGCCCGTGCTCCAGCTCCTGCCCCCCGAGGGGGCCACGCCGGCGCCGCCGAGCACCGTCGAGGGCGCACCCCCCACCACCGCCCCGGCGGAGGTGGCGACCACCCCCCCGGAGGAGAACGACCCGACGAAGGAGGTGGTGCTGCCCCAGCTCGGCGACAACGGCCAGGTCACCAACCGCTACCGCCTCGGGCCGTCGGAGGTCAAGGGCCAAGCCATCTCGTCGGCGGGCGCCCAGATCGACCAGGCCAGCGGCGGGTGGTTGGTCACCTTCGAGCTCACGGGTGACGGCGAGCGGGAATGGAACGCCATGGCCGCCAAAGTCATCCAGACGCCGCAGAAGCAGATCGCCATCGACCTCGACGGCGTCGTGAAGTCCGCGCCCACACTGGAGACGGCCAACTTCCCCGGCAGCGGCCAGATCTCGGGCGACTTCACCGAACGTGAGGCCAAGGACCTGGCCCTGGTGCTCGACTACGGCTCCCTTCCTGTGCAGCTCGAACCCCAGACCGTGCAGACGGTCTCGGCCAGCCTGGGCAAGGACTCGCTGGACGCCGGTATCGTCGCCGGCATCGTGGGTCTCGGCCTGGTGGCCCTCTACATGGTGCTCTACTACCGGGCGCTCGGCCTGGTGGTGTGGCTGGGCCTGGCCGTGTCGGGCGCGCTCATGTACTCCGTCGTCACCTACCTCGGGCAGACCCAGGGGCTGGCCCTCAGCCTGTCGGGAGCGGTGGGGATCATCGTGTCGGTCGGCGTCACCGTCGACTCCTACGTGGTCTACTTCGAGCGACTGAAAGACGAGATCCGCTCCGGCAAGTCGGTGCGCTCTTCGGTCGACCGCGGGTTCGCCCGGGCCTACCGCACCATCCTCGCCGCCGACGCCGCCTCCTTCATCGGCGCCATCGTGCTCTACATGCTGTCGGTGGGATCGGTGCGCGGCTTCGCCTTCTTCCTCGGCCTGTCCACCCTGCTCGACGTCTTCATCGCCTATTTCTTCACCCGGCCCATGGTCGTGCTGCTCGGCCGGAGCCGCTTCTTCACCGAGGCCCGCTGGGTGGGCGTGGCCCGGGGCCTGGCCCAGGAACCGGCCGCCCAGCCGATCCCGAAACCGGCATGAGCTCGGAACAGAACGCACCCCCGGCGGAGAAGGCCAGCCTGCGCCACCGCCTCTACCACGGTGAGACGCACTACGACTTCGTGGGCCGCCGCTGGTGGTGGTTCGCCTTCTCGGCCGTCGTCATCATGATCGGCGTGGTGGCCCTGCTCACCGATGGCCTCAACTACGGCATCGACTTCAAGGGCGGCACCTCGTGGGAGGTCGGCGCCCCGGGCGTCTCGGTGGCCGAGGCCCGCGACGCCGTCGCCCCGCTCGGGTTGGGGGAGGCCAAGATCCAGATCGCCGGCGGCGGCCTCCTCCGGGTCCAGGCCCTGCACCAGTCACCCGAGAACCAGGTCAAGGTCACCGAGAAGCTGGCGGAGCTGGCCAAGACCGATCCCAACCAGGTGAGCGTCAACGACGTGGGGCCGTCGGGGGGCAAGGACGTCACCAAGAAGGCCCGCACCGCCCTCATCGTGTTCTTCGTGCTGATCTCCATCTACATCGCCCTGCGCTTCGAGTGGAAGATGACGGTGGCGGCCATGGCCGCCGTCGTGCACGACATCCTCGTCACCGTCGGCGTCTACGCCTTGTCCCGCTTCGAGGTGACGCCGGCCACCGTCGTCGCCTTCCTCACGATTCTGGGGTACTCGCTCTACGACACCGTCGTGGTGTTCGACAAGGTGGAGGAGAACGCCAAAGCCACCGCCGCAACCGGTCGCACGACGTACTCCGACGTGGTCAACATGTCGATGAACGAGGTGCTGATGCGGTCGATCAACACCTCCTTCGTGGCCATCATGCCGGTCCTGTCCGTGCTGGTCATCGGCTGGGGGGTGATGGGGGCCATCGCCCTCAAGGACTTCGGCCTGGCCCTGCTCATCGGCCTCCTCACCGGCGCCTACTCGTCGATCTTCATCGCCTCCCCGATCCTGGCCATGATCAAGGAGCGCGAGCCGCGCTACGCCATGATCCGCCAGCGGGCCATGTCCAAGGCCGGCTCGGGACCACTGGTGCCGGGGACGGTGGCAGGCCGGGCCGGGGGACGGGGCGGGGCCAAGGCGCCCAAGGGGGGCCCGGCGATCGACGACGACGAGGAACGGCTCGTCCCCGCCGGCGACGGCGCGGCGAGCCGGACGGCCAAGACGGCCACGGTCAACCGGCCCCGCCCGGCCAAGAGCCCCGGCAGCCGGCAGGGCGCCCCCCGCCCCCGCAAGAAGGGCAAGAAGCGCTAAGGGGCTCGACCGGCCCGCGACCTACGGCCGCTGTTCGGCAGCGCCTGTAGTCTGGTCGGGGATGGGAGACTCCGGCTCGCTGGCAGACCACATCCGAGACGTTCCCGACTTCCCCCAGCCCGGCATCGTCTTCCGCGACATCACCCCGCTGCTGGCCGAGCCTGCCGCCTTCCGGTTCACCGTCGATTCGCTGGTCGAGCAGGTGGGCGACCTGAGGGTAGACAAGGTGGTGGCGATCGAGGCCCGCGGCTTCATCATCGCCGCACCTCTCGCCTACCGGCTGGGCGCCGGGTTCGTCCCCGTGCGCAAGCAGGGAAAGCTCCCCGGGCTGGTGGAGCGCGAGGAGTACTCGCTCGAGTACGGAACCGACTGCCTCGAGATCCATGCCGACGCCATGGCCCCCGGCGAGGCGGTGCTGATCGTCGACGACGTGCTGGCCACCGGTGGCACGGCGGCGGCCACGGTGCGGCTGGTGGAGAAGCTCGGGGCCACCGTCGTGGGCCTGATCTTCGTCATCGAGCTCGACGCCCTGGAAGGTCGCGGCCGCCTCGAGGGCCGCCGGGCCCACTCGCTGGTTCATTACCCCGCGGCCGCGGCCGAGATCCCGGGGTAGGAGAACGTGCCTGCGGTCGACCGTGTGCTGCCCTGGCGACGCAGCGGCGCGGCGCCGGTCAACGACGAGCTGGCCGAGGTGGTCACGGCCTACCGCGGGCGCCACCCCCGGGCGTCGACCACGCTGATCCGCAAGGCCTACGAGGTGGCGGCCGACGCCCACGAGGGCCAGGTGCGCAAGTCGGGCGAGCCGTACATCAGCCATCCCGTGGCCGTGGCCGCCATCCTGGCCGACCTCGGGCTCGACGACGTGACGCTGGCCGCCGCCCTCCTGCACGACGCCGTCGAGGACACCGCCGTCACCGTCGAGGAGGTGCTCTCCGACTTCGGCACTGACGTGGCCGCCATGGTGGACGGCGTCACCAAGCTCGACCGGCTGAGCTTCGAGAACAGAGAGGCGCAGCAGGCGGCGAGCATGCGCAAGATGCTCGTGGCCATGGCCAAGGACATCCGTGTCCTGCTCATCAAGCTGGCCGACCGCCTCCACAACATGCGCACCCTGGCGGCCCTCCCGCCGGACAAGCAGCACCGCATCGCCCAGGAGACCCTCGACGTGTACGCCCCCCTGGCCCACCGCCTCGGGATCGCCGGGATGAAGTGGCAGCTGGAGGACCTGGCCTTCGCCACCCTCTACCCGAAGCGCTATGCCGAGATCGAGCAGATGGTCTCCATGCGGGCGCCCGAGCGCGGGGCGTACCTGAAGCAGGTGGTCGAGGAGGTGACGGCCCGGCTGGCCGAGCTGCGCATCGACGCCCACGTCACCGCCCGACCGAAGCACAGCTGGAGCATCTACGAGAAGATGGTCGTCAAGGGGTGGGAGTTAGACGAGATCCACTACCCCATGGGCATCCGGGCCGTCGTCGGCAGCGTGAAGGACTGCTACGCGGCCCTGGGCACCCTCCACGCCATCTGGAAGCCCGTGCAGGGCCGGTTCAAGGACTACATCGCCCAGCCCAAGTTCAACCTCTACCAGTCGCTGCACACGACAGTGGTCGACCTCGAGGGGAAGTCGCTCGAGGTCCAGATTCGCACCCGGGAGATGCACCGCCGGGCCGAATTCGGCATCGCCGCCCACTTCGGGTACAAGGAGGGCGTGAACCAGGGCGAGGTGCCCTGGCTGCGCCGCATCGTCGAATGGCAGGAGGACACCCAGGATCCCCAGGAGTTCATGGAGACCCTGAAGATCGACCTCGACCAGGAAGAGGTCTTCGTCTTCTCGCCGAAGGGGAAAGTCGTCACCCTGCCCGTCGGCGCCACACCCATCGACTTCGCCTACAGCATCCACACCGAGGTCGGGCACCGCTGCATCGGGGCGCGGGTCAACGGGCGCCTGGTACCGCTGGACTCCCGCCTGTCGTCGGGCGACACGGTCGAGGTCTTCACCTCCAAGGTCGAGGGAGCCGGGCCGTCACGGGACTGGCTCACGGTGGTGGTGACACCCCGGGCCCGCAACAAGATCCGCCAGTGGTTCAGCCGCAGCCGCCGCGACGAGGCCATCGCCAACGGCCACGACGAGCTGGTGAAGGCCATGCGCCGCGAGAGCCTTCCCGTGCAGAAGCTGGCCAACTCGCCCCTGCTCGTGGAGGTGGCCAAGGGCCTCAACTACGCCGACGTCGAAGCCCTCCACGTGGCGATCGGCGAGAACCACGTCTCGGCCCAGTCGGTCGCCCAGCGGGTGGCAAAGGAGCTCCGGGGCGGCGAGCACGAGGAGCAGCTTCCCGCCACCATCGGCCGCCCCCTCCAACCCAGCCGCCGCAACAGCCCGGGCATCCACGTCGAGGGTCTCGACGACATGCTCGTGCGACTGAGCGTGTGCTGCCATCCGGTGCCCGGCGACGCCATTATGGGCTACGTGACCGTGGGGCGGGGCGTGTCGGTGCACCGGGCCGACTGCTCCAACGCCGTGGCCCTGTCGACCACGATGGGCGAGCGGGCCATAGAGGTGGAGTGGAACCGCGAGCACACGGGGTCGTTCGTGGCCACCGTGGAGGTGGAGGCCCTCGACCGCTCCTGGCTGCTCCGGGACGTGACGACCGTGCTGGCCGACCACCACCTCAACATCGTCTCGTCGTTCACCCACACCGGCACCGACCGGGTGGCCCGCCTGCGCTTCGACTTCGAGCTCAGCGACCCGTCGCACCTCGAGTCCCTGCTCGGCACCCTCAGGCGCATCGACTCCGTGTACGACGCCTACCGGATCAACCCCGGGCGGGCCAAGGCCGAGTCCGCCGAGTCCGCCGAGTCCGCCGAAGTCGCCGAAGTCGCCGACCAGCCCTAGGCGTTCTCGTCGCGATTCTCACCCGTCGGTGTCGTCGAGCGCGACGAGAACGGTGGGGGGTGGGGATCCCGGTAGCCTCCCCGAGTGGCCGACTTCCGCTCCCCGACGGGGACCCACGACGTGCTCGCGCCGGAGTCGACCCGGTGGCGGAACCTGGTCGTCCACTTCGGCCGCACCGTGGGCCTGGCCGGCTACGGACTCGTCGTCAGCCCCATGTTCGAAGAGGTGGGCGTGTTCGAACGCCTCGGTGAGGGCACCGACGTGGTCGGCAAGGAGATGTACGACTTCCGCGACAAGGGCGACCGCCACCTGGCCCTGCGACCCGAGGGGACGGCGTCGGTCGTGCGGGCGTGGGTCCAGCACCGCCCACCCCTTCCGTTCAAGGCCTGGTACGTCGCTCCCAACTTTCGCTACGAGCGGGCCCAGGCCGGGCGCTTCCGCCAGCACCACCAGGCGGGCGTCGAGGCCCTCGGCCCGACCGACGCCGACCTCGACGTGGAGGTGGTGGCCCTGGCCGTCTCCGTGGTGGGAGGCCTGGGCCTGACCAACGTGGAGCTCCTCCTCAACTCCCTGGGCGACGACATGTGCCGGCCCGGATACACCGCGACGCTGGCCTCGTTCCTCGACGGGCGGCGGGATCAGCTCTGCCACGAGCACCGCGCCCGTGCCCTCGACAATCCCCTCCGCGTCCTCGACTGCAAACGCGAGACGTGCCGGACGGCCACCGCCGACGCGCCACGGTCGATCGACCACCTGTGCGATGCGTGTCGCGCCCACTTCGCCCGGGTGCGCGCCGGCCTCGACGCCCTCGGTGTCGGCTACACCATCGAGACCAGGCTGGTACGGGGGCTCGACTACTACACCCGCACGACCTTCGAGCTGGCGGCGCGGGAGCTGACGTCCGCCCAGAACGCCGTCGGCGGAGGCGGGCGCTACGACGGCCTGGCCGAGGCGCTGGGCGGGCCGCCCACGCCGGGCATCGGTTTCGGCCTGGGGGTGGAGCGCCTCCTGCTGGCCTGTGATGCCGAGGGGGTGTTCCCGGCGCCGACGGCCACCGTCGACGTCTTCGTGGTGGACACCACGGGTGGACACGAGGCACTGGGCCTGACCCACGAGCTGCGGCGGGCGGGAATCGCCGCCGACCGGGCCTTCGACGCCCGGTCGATGAAGGCCCAGTTCAAGGCGGCCGACCGCTCCGGAGCCCCGCTGGCGCTCGTGGTGGGGGAGCGGGAGCAGGCCGAGGCCACGGTCACGGTGCGCGACCTGACGTCGGGCGACCAGGAGACGGTGGGACGCCGCGACGTGGTCGCCCACGTCAAGAAGGTCCTCACGTGACGGGCCCCGGTACGGCGATGGGACTGCGGACCCACTGGTGCGGGGAGCTCGACGTCGGCCACGCCGGCGCCGAGGTGAGCGCGTGCGGGTGGGTCGACCGCCGCCGCGAGCACGGCGAGCACCTGGCCTTCGTCGACCTGCGCGACCACACCGGCGTGGTGCAGTGCGTGGTCGACGGCGCCCACGACCTGCGGTCCGAGTACGTGCTGCGGGTCACCGGCACCGTCCGCCACCGTCCCGAGGGCACGGTCAACCCCGCCCTGGCGACCGGCGAGGTGGAGGTGGGCGACTGCCGCGTCGAGGTGCTGGCCACGGCGGAGCCCCCGCCGTTCCCCATCTCCGATCGGGTCGACGCCGAAGAGCTCGTGCGCCTGCGCCACCGCCACGTCGACCTGCGTCGCCCGGTGATGCAACGCCGCTTGCGCATGTGCTAGGTGGTCAACGCGTCGGTGCGGCGCTCGATGGACGCCGCCGGCTTCATCGAGGTGGAGACACCGATGCTGGTGGCCTCCACCCCCGAGGGCGCACGCGACTTCGTGGTGCCCAGCCGCCAGCAGCCGGGCAGCTTCTACGCCCTGCCCCAGAGCCCCCATCTGTTCAATCGGCTGCTCATGGTGGGCGGCATCGACCGGTACTACCAGATGGCCCGCTGCATGCGCGACGAGGACC
>JBPCJV010000012.1:0-3390 GCA_051004925.1 Acidimicrobiales bacterium
GGTCGGCTTTGGTGCGCTCGGCCTCGCGCTCCCGGCGCATGTCGCGCAGCACCCACACGCCACCGCCCACGCCACCGCCGGGGCGGGCCAGCCCCCCGGCGGACAGCGCCACCGGCACGTCGACCCCGTCGCCGCGCCGCACGACGGCGGCCCGCGCCCAGCGCCCCTCCTCGGGGCGCGACAGGCGGGGGGTGAGGTCGGTGCCGTCGTCGGCGACCACCCGCACGACCTCGGCGACCGGCCGCCCCGCGGCCTGGGCCTCGGTGACCCCGAACAGACCCTCGGCCGCGCCGTTGAAGGTGGTGACCCGGCCCTCCTGGTCGACAGCCACCACCGCTTCGCCCATGCCGGCCACGACCGCCTCGAGCCGAGCATGCAAGCGCGCCTCCACGTCGCCCTTCTCCCGCAGCTCGGTGGTGAGGGCCTCTATCGACCCGGCCATGGAGTTGAGGGTGGAGCCCAGCACCCCGAGCTCGTCCTGGCTGGACACCCGCACGCGCGTGGTGAAGTCGCCTCGCTGCACCCCTTCGGCGGCCACCGTCAGCTGGCGCAGGCCGCCGCCGATGCGCTCACCCACGAACGAGGCGGCCAGGAAGGCCACCAGGGCCGTCACCAGGCCGACCAGGAAGAGGGTGCGGAACAGGGAGTTCCTCGTGTCGTCGACCACGGTGGTGGGAGTCGCCGCCACCATGGCCAGCACCGCGGAACCGTCGGGGGCGCGCACGGCGCTGGCCGCGAGGAAGTAGCCCCCCGAGACCGACGACGCCGTGCCGTCGGCGCTCTCCAGGGCCGACCTCCCGACGGCGACCACACCCGTCGTGGGCTGCGGGCCGAAGATGGCGAGAGGGCGGTTGCGGTCGACCACGGCCAGGCCGACCGTCTTGTCGTTGAGGAACCGCTGGTTCAAGTAGGCGTTGTCGAGGGCGGTGGTGGCCACGAGCACGCCCACGGCGCGCCGGCCCTCGGGAGCGGGGGCGGTCACCGTCGCGGCGCCCACGACCAGTCCCCTGTCGCCCACGACCTGCACCGACCCGGTGCGACCCTGGGTGGTCACCGCCTCCTCCACGGGCAGGGACCCGACCAGGGTCTCGGCGCCGGGGCGGTCGATGAACTGGAACAGCACGAGCACCTGCCTGCCGGTGGCGTACACGACCGGGTTGTCCGACCGGAGCAGGTTGGCGTCGATGAAGCTCTGGATGTCGCCGGCCAGAACCGGGCTCGGCCGCGGGTCGGCGTCGAGGGAATCGAGGAGAGAGAGGCGGCTGCCCTGGAGCGTGGCCGCCACCAGCGTGGCGTTGGTGGTGGCCGTGGGGACGCCAGACGTCGTGACCTCGGCGGCCTCGGCCTGGGCCCGGCTGTCGACCCGCCGCAGGGCCTCCTTCTCCACGTTGTCGGAGATCACCACCGACAGGGCCACCGACACGGCGAGCACGACGATCAGCAGGCAGGCGGCGGTGCTCACCGCCACGCGGGCGGGAATGGAGCGGCGCGCCGAGCTGAGCAGCACCGCCCCCAGGCCCAGGGCGGCGAGGGCGCGCGCTGCGTCGACCACCCAGGCGGTCGTGTCCACGGCGGCGCCGGCCTCGGCCACCGCGAGGAGCACGAGGGCCACCCACACGATCCGACGGGTGGCCCGGTCGTCACCCCAGCCGAGCGTGCCCACGCCCAACAGCACGATGCCGGCGCTGCGGACGACGAGTACGGGAAGGTCGCCCGCCTCGAAGAGGAAGGCGCCGTGCAGAAACGAGGCCGCGGCCAGGGCGGTGAAGCCCAGGAGCAGGGCCAGGCGCGCGGCGCGTCCGACACCCAGCAGCCGGGGGCGCAGGAGCACGATCACCGCACCGGCCACTGCCACGAGGAACGTGACGAACTCGGCCGCGAACCGCAGGACCGCAGCCGAACTGGACATCGGCCCTCAGGTTCCCGCGGGTGCGAGCGTGCGTGGTGTCATCGCCAACCTCGGGCCCGGGCGCATGGCTTCGGCCCGATGGTACCCGTCCCTACGAGCCGCCTACCCCGCCCATGGCGAACTCGCCGGCGTTGCTCCCCGGAAGGGTGGCCAGGGCCCGCAGGGCGTCGTCGTAGGTGCCGACGGCCACCACCCCGAGGTCGTCGCCGGCGTGCGCCTTGGCCTCGTCGAAGTTGGCCTGGGGGACGAGGAACATGACGGCGCCCGATTCGCGCACCGCGGCCACCTTCTGGGTGATCCCGCCGATGGGCGACACCACACCGTCGGACCCGAGCTCGCCGGTGGCCGCCACCTTGGCGCCGCCCGTGAGCTCGCCCGGGGTGAGCTGGTCGAGGAGGGCGAGCGAGTAGGCCACCCCGGCCGACGGGCCCTCGATGCTCCCCGAGTCGATGGTGATGCCGAAGGGCAGCTTCAGCTTCGTGCTCAGGCGCACGCCCAGGAGCGGTTGCCCCTCGTCGCCCCGGACGAGCGTGGTGGTGCGGTCGACCGGTGGGCCACCATCGCGGGTGACGCCCAACGTGATGGTGTCGTCCGGCTGGTGTGAGCGGATGACGTTGATCACGTCGCTCGGCCCCGACACGGGCTTCCCGTCGGCGGCCACGATGACGTCCTTGGGGTCGAGCACGGCGTCGACGGGCAGCCCCGGCTCGATCGACAGGACCTCGGCGCCGCCGCTGATGTCGGTGAAGCCCAGGTGGCGCAGGACGATGGCCTCGGCCGACGTCTTGGAGTCGGCCATGGCCTCGATGTTGAGCTGGTGGTACACCTCCGGCGGCAGGGGGCCGCGCACGTCCTCTTCGGAGATGACGTCGACATCGGAGTCGAGCCACCCGGCCAGGGCCTCCCAGAGATTGATCCGCTCACGGACAGAGACGGTGGTGAACAGCAGCCGGCCCTCGGGCGGGTAGGCGGGGTGGCCCTGGATGGAGATGAGGTCGTCGACCCGGCGGGCGGTGCCGGGGGCGACGGTGTCGTATGGGATCTGAATGAACAACCCGGCGACCGCGGCCATGGCGAGGATCGAGGCGATCACGGCCGCCGCCACCGCAACCCGGGAGCGAGGCCGCCGCGGCGGTGGCTTCCACCCCGGGGGTGGAGGCGGCGGGACGGCGGGCGGGACGACGGGCGGGGGTGGCGCCGTCGTGGGCCCTGACGGCGTCGTCGTGCCCCAGCCGTAGTCGGCTACGGGGGACGGCTCGGGCCGGTCGGAGGCGCCCATTAGCATCGGGTCGGTCGTGTCCACGTTCCTGGTCAGCTTCGGAGTGGTCGCGGTGGCGACCGTCTGCGTTGTGATGATCGCCCTGAGCGATCCGGAACAGCCTGCAACGGCTCGCCGCCCTGCCGGCCGCGACCAGATCAGCCGCCAGCCGCCCCGCCTCTCCCACTCAGGGGGCCGCTCAGGCCCGAGACCGCCGGAACGG
>JBPCJV010000013.1:0-10507 GCA_051004925.1 Acidimicrobiales bacterium
GGATGCTGGGGCCGCCGACGGCCGTGGTGGTGATCGCGCTTCCCCCGATTCTGATGACCGTGTTGGGGGCGTTGCCGCCGTTGCCGGCCATCGCGTTGGTGGTGCCGCCGTTGCCGCCGTTGCCGCCCGAGGCGGTGACCGTGGTCACGTTGGTGGCCGAGCCGCCCGATCCGGTGGTGGCCCCGGCACTGGAGCTGGCGCCCGAGTTGGCCGAGCTCGACGAGTTGCCGGTGGCGCTGGCGTCGCCGGTGCCGCCCGAGGTCCCGGAGCTCCCCGAGATCCCTGAGTTCCCTGAGGAGGCGATGGGCCCGCTGCCGGCGTTGGAGTTGGAGGAGCCGGTACTGCCCCCGTTGTTGCTGCCCGACTGGGCCGACGAACCGCCGGTGCCGCCCGTCGTAGCTGTTGGAGTCAGGGCGCCGCCTGCGCCCCCGCCGTTGCCGCCCACTGCTCCGCCGGTGCCGTTACTGGTGCCGCCGATCGCCGTACCATTTGCGTTTCCGCCGCCGATCGCCGTGGTGAGATTTGTGGCACTGCCTGCATTGCCTGCTTGCGTGTCACCACCAACGGCAATGCCGTTGGCTGTTCTTCCCTTTCCAACTGCGATGGACGTGTTGTCGGCATTCCCGCCGCCGATGCCGCCGGCGGCACTTCCATTGGCGTCGCCGCGGACGGCGATGACCACGTTCTTGGCGTCCTTGCCCGAGCTGCCGGTGGCCCCACCCGTGGCGCTGCCGCCGATGGCGATCGTGGTGTTGGAGGTGTTGGAGCCGGGGACGCCCTGCGAGGTCCCGCCGTCGGCGTTGCAGCCCGTGCCGATCACGACGGTGTAGAGGTCGTGCTGGCCCTGGGTGCCCGTGATGGTGCGGCACCCGTCGGTCTCGGCCACGGTGGCCGTGGACTCCGAGTCGCCGGCGGCGAGGGCTTGGGCCTCGGCCAACGTCAGCCCGGAGGGGCCGGAGGTGGAGCCGTCGGTGTCGGTGGACTCTGCCCCGTACGCGCTGCTGGGCCCGGGAGGGGCGGCGGGGACCGGGGAGACAGGGGTGCCGTCGGCCGGGGGGGCGGTGGGCTCGGGGCTCGGGGTGCCGGTCGAGCTGTTGGAGCTGGAGGATGAGGTCTCGGTGGAGCCCTCGTCCGGAGGGGACGTGGTGACGATCGTCTCGTCGACCGTGCCGCCGTCGCCCGGGGTTCCCGGGGTGACGGAGGGATCTTCCACCACGTCGACGGGCGGGGGCGAGGCCACCGGCTCCTCGGCGACAGGGGGCTCGGCCGGAGGCGTCTCGGGTTCGGGGGGGCTGTCGGCGGGCGGATCGGCCGGAGGCGCCGGCGCGTCCGCAGTGGCGGGCGCAGCCTCGGTGGGCGTGTCGGCGCCGGCCGGACCGGCGCTCAGCAGCAGGAGCAAACCGGCTGTCAGCAGGGCAAACGAGGCCCAGAGGGCCACACTCCCCACGCTCGTCCGCTCGGTCCTGCCCACGATGGTCTCTGTTCCCCTGACTGAATTTCCCGCACGGCAAGGCTCTGCGCACACGGACGAAGCAGGGGACGGACGTCCCCCACAGGTCGGCGTTGTCTACCACGACTCTCCAGCCATGGCAAGCATCGAGGAGCGCCCGCTCGGCGCCTGACCTGCACCTTCGCGGGTGTTGGCCGCCCATCCTGGTGGTGTTGGAAACGCGTTGGAGCACTTCACTCGCCCTGTTGGACACCGGCCCGGCGCCGAAAAAGAGATTGTGAGGTACCCCGCACGCCCCCCCCGAGCGTTCCGGCCCGCCCGCCGGTGGAAGTGTTGGAGTCCGCCGTGGGCCCGGCAGGGATCGAACCTGCGACCAAAGGATTATGAGTCCCCCGCTCTGACCACTGAGCTACGGGCCCGTGCCGTGCTGGCTGGTTCGTTGGAGAGCCTCGCCTGTTGGAACTCGGTGCCACGTGGAAGTCGCTGTCACTGCTGCTGAGTGCTCCGGGGGTGGGACTCGAACCCACAACAAACGGCTTAACAGGCCGGTGCTCTGCCGATTGAGCTACCCCGGAATCCGCGTGGACCCTAGCAAAGGCCAACACTGGGCCCGAGCGGCCCCCTGAGCGGAGTGCTGGGCCCGAGCGGCCCCCTGAGCGGAGTGCTGGGCCCGAGCGGCCCCCGGAGCGGAGTGGATTGCGTAGAGACGGGGGATCGGGGGTAGGACGAACCCATGAGATTCCGACTCGGAGTGCTGACAGGGTTCGCAGGCGGCTACTACCTGGGTGCCAAGGCCGGGCGTGAACGCTACGAGCAGCTGAACAAGGCGTTGGGACGGGTCCGTCGCCACGATGCCGTGGTGGCCGTGACCGACAAGACCAGGGCGGTGGTGGAGGACAAGGTCGAGGTGGCCCGGTCGGTGGTCGAGGACAAAGTCGACGTGGCCCGGGACAAGGCGCAGGATCTGGTCGAAAATCGACGGGGCAACGGCCAGTCGGAGCAGACCTCCCCGCTCCCCTAGTCCTCTATTCCTCTTCCAGGTAATCCCGCAGCTTCTGGCTGCGAATGGGATGGCGGAGTCGGGCCAGGGTCTTGGCCTCTATCTGGCGTATCCGCTCCCGGGTGACGCCGAACTCCCGGCCCACCTCCTATAGGGTGCGGACCTGGCCGTCGTCGAGCCCGAAGCGCAGGCGCACCACCTGGCGCTCGCGCTCGGTGAGTTCCTCGAGCGCCTCGCTGACCGCCTCGGCGAGCAGGGCGCGGGCGGCCGCGTCGGCGGGCTCGACGGCTTGGCGATCCTCGATGAAGTCGCCCAGGGCACTCCCGTCGTCCTGTCCCACGGGGGTCTCCAACGAGACGGGTTCCTGGGCGATGCGTTGGATCTCCCGGACCTTCGCCGGTGACAGGTGGAGCTTGTCGGCCAGCTCCTCGGGGGTGGGTTCGCGCCCCAGTTCCTGCAGCAGCTGGCGCTGCACCCGCAGGACGGTGTTGATCGTCTCCACCATGTGCACGGGGATGCGGATGGTGCGGGCCTGGTCGGCGATCGCCCGGGTGATGGCCTGGCGGATCCACCACGTCGCGTAGGTCGAGAACTTGAAGCCCTTGGTGTAGTCGAACTTCTCGACGGCCCGGATGAGGCCGAGGTTGCCCTCCTGGATCAGGTCGAGGAAGGCCAGCCCCCTCCCCATGTAGCGCTTGGCAATGGACACGACCAGGCGGAGGTTGGCCTCGGTGAGTTGCTTCTTGGCGTGGAAGCCGGCGGCCACTGTCGCCTCCAGGGGAACTGTCGCCTCCAGAGGAACAAGGGCCTCGAGGGGGACGAGCTCACGGACGGCGGCGTCGGCCTCGCCGACGCCCCGCTCGGCGGCTGAGTCCTCGAGGGCGGCGATGCAGGCCGCGGCCTCCAGTCCGGCCTCGATGCGCCGGGCGAGCATCACCTCGTCCGGCCCGCTGAGCAGGCTGATCTTGCCGATCTCCTTGAGGTAGGTGCGGACCGGGTCCGACGTCCCCGCCCGGTCGCCGGTGTCGCGTCCGGGCATCCGTGCGGATCTCGCCACGACCACCCCGCCCGGGGCCTTGTGTGGTGTTGTCGGTGCCGGGGCCGGAGCCGGAGGCGCGTCGGCGACGGGGGCCAGGACGACCCCGGCGGGAGGGGTCAGGGGCTCGTCGGCCAGGTCGATGGCCTCGTCGAGCTCCACCCGCTCCGCGCGGAGCTGGCGGCGGACACCGTCGATCAGCTCCGGCGTCAGCTCCACGTGGCGGAGCACCGAGATGACCTCGTCGAGGGTCAACGAACCCCGGGCGCGGCCCCGGTCCACCAGGTGGGTGAACGCCTCCCCGGGGATCTCGCCGGGCAGCCCCGAGGCGGCGTTGGCCTCCGTCATCACAACAGTGTGCCCTGCGGCGTCCCGCCCCTGTGCGCCGGACCGTCAGACATCGCGCTCGGCCAGCCAACGGAGCAGGCGATCGGTCGCCTCGACCCGGTCTGGTGACTCCAAGAGGTCGTCGAGGGCCGAGTTCAGCCAGGTGCTAAGGGGGGCCCACGCCTCAGGATCGTCAGACTGGCGGGCCGAGGCCACCACCTCCTCGAGGGCGCGTTGCGCGGCCTCACGGACCACCCGGGAGAGCACGTCGTCGGGGTCGGTCTCGGTGTCCTCGACGGCCAGGCGCTGGAGGAGCGCGGCCGCTCCGGGGTCGGCGGTGGCGATGGCCTCGTGGAGAGACCCGGCCGCCGACCACGTGCGGTAGGCGCCGAGCACCTCGGGGTCGGTGAACAGCGACTCGTGGAGGCGTCCGGCCAGGGCCGCAGGGTGGTGAACGGCCACCCGAAGCAGCTCCACCTCCGGCCCCCCCTCGGACCGGTCACGCGACCGCCGGGGCTGCGACCGGTCCTGCCGGACTGGCGCCGCCGGTTCGCCACCACCCGCCAGGAGCTGGCGGAGGCGGTCGGCCGGGATGCGGGTGCGATCGCCCACCTCCATCAGGTACTGGTCGCGAACCAGCTCGCTGGGGTGCTCGGCCACCACTGCCACCGCCGCCTGGGCGGCCCGGGCCCGGCCCTCGGGCGACCGAAGGTCGGCGCCCGCAAGCGACCGGTCGAGGCGGAAGGCCAGGAAGGGGCGGGCCTCGGCGATGGCGGCCCGCAGGGCATCGGGGTCGGTCTGTGACAACTTGCCAGGATCGGTGCCTTCGGGCAGTTCCGCCACCGCCAAGTCGAGGTCATAGCGCTTCTCCCACTGGTACAGCCGCTCGGCCGCAGCCTGACCGGCGGGATCGGCGTCGAAGGCGAGAACGACCCGGCGGGCGAAGTTCTTCAGCGTGTGGAAGTGCTGCTCGGCCAGTGCGGTACCGCAGGTGGCCACGGCCTCGCGCACACCCACCCGGGACAGGCCGATGACGTCGGTGTAGCCCTCGCACACCACCACGGACTGGGTCTCGACCACCGCGGCTTTGGCCCAGTTCAGGCCGTAGAGCACCCGCGACTTGGAGTACAGCGGGCCCTCGGCCGAGTTCTTGTACTTGGGGGGGTCGCCGCCGGGAAGCTGCCGCCCCCCGAAGGCCACGGGATCGCCCCGCACATCGAAGATGGGGAACATGATCCGGGCCCGGAAGATGTCCTGCTGGCGATGGAGGCGGTTGAGCAGGCCGAGTCCCGTCTGGGTGAGGACGTCGACGGGCACGTGGAGGGCCCGGCACAGGCCGTCCCACTCGTCAGGGGCCCACCCCAGGCGGTAGGTACGCACGACGTCGCCGTCGTAGCCCAGGTCGCGCAGGTAGGCGCGGGCCGCGGCGGCGTCCCGGCCGCGGAGGAGGCGCTGGTGGTACCAGTCGACGGCGGTGCCCATGGCCTCCACCAGCTCGGCCCGGCGCTGGCGCTCCTTGCTGACGGCGGCGTCGTCGTAGGCGATCTGGATCCCGGCCCGCCCGGCCAGGCGCTCCACGGCCTCGGCGAACTCGAGGTGCTCGACCTCGCGCACGAAGGTGATGACGTCGCCCTTGGCCCCGCAGCCGAAGCAGTAGTAGAGCCCCTCCTCGCCGTTCACCGAGAACGACGGCGTCCTCTCCGCGTGGAACGGGCAGAGCCCCACCCACCGCCGCCCCACCCGGCGCAGGGCCAGGTGCTCCCCGGCCACCTGCACGAGGTCGGATGCGGCCCGCACCCGGGCGATGTCCTCGGTGACGATCCCCACTGACGAACCCGCTCCCGGGCGCTAGCCCCGGGCCCCGCCGGTGAAGTGCCACGACGCCAGGTGCAGGCTGGGCACGATGGCGTCGCAACCCCGCAGGCGGGCGTCGGACCCCACGGCCAGCACGTTGCCCGGGGCCAGGGCCTCGGCGTAGGACTGGGTGAACCGGAGGTTGCGGACCCCCCGGGTGACCTCCCCGCCCTCGATCAGGCTGACGCCGTTGCGGGTGAGGCCGGTTACGACCTGGGTCTTGGGATCGAGGATCCGTGTGTACCAGAACTCGCTGACGAGCAATCCCCTGTCGACCCCGGCGATCAGCCCGGCTGGGTCGCTCCCACCGGGATCGAGCACCACGGTGGAGGGCGCCGGGCCGTAGCTCTCCCCGCCCACCACGCCGTGGCCCGTGCTCTCGGCGCCCGCCTGGGCCGCCGTGCGGCGGTCGTGCAGAAGGCTGACGGGGGCACCCGCCCGCACGAGGTCGAGGCGCCGCCGGGGCGTGCCCTCGGCGTCGAAGGCCAGGCTGGGCGCCCGGGGGTCGGTGGCGTCGTCGACGATGGAGATGGCCGGGTCGAACTGCAGCTCGCCGAGGCGGACGACCGAGCGCCCCTCGGCGTGGTCCTTGGCCGAGAAGCCGTAGCCGACCAGGAAGTCCAACAGGTCGGCCACGCAGGCCGGCTCCAACACCACCTGGTAGTGGCCCGGCGGCAGATCCACCGCATCGGCACCCGCCCGGGCCCTCGCCGCCGCGGCCGCCCCCGCGGCCCTCCCGTCGATGGCTCCGAGGGCGACCTCGGACTGCCAGCCGCTGCCATCGGCCCCTGCGCTCAGGACGCGCTGGATGCCATCGACCGTCGCGTGGCTGGTGCGTCCGGCCAGGCGCTGGCCGGCGGAGTTGGCGAAGAAGGCGTCGTGGCCGTCGCTCGAGCAGTACCCGGCGCCGCTCAGGTCGGGGCCGGCGTCGACGAAGGCCCGCACGACGTCGGCCCGGTGCTCGGCCGGGGCCGACGCCGTCGCCGGGTCCCAGTGGTCGACGAGCGGGGCGGCGGCGGGCGGGGCGACCCCCGGCCACCGCTCGTCGCGGGGACGCAGGGCGGCGGCTGCGAAGGTGGTCTCGACCAGGCGCTCGAGCCCGGCAGCGTCGGTGCGATTGGTGGAGGAACCCGCCAAGCGGCCGTCGGAGGCCAGGCGCAGGCGCACCCCCAGATGCTCCTCGGCCACGTTCTGGTGGATGTGGGAGTTGGCAAACCGGGTGATGGCCCGCCGGCCGGCGCTGACGCCGACCTCGGCCTCGGCCCGGTCGCCGACCAGCTCCAGCACCCTCTCGCCAAGAGCTGCGAGGTCCGTCGGCGCCTGCTCACTCATCCCGTGACCCCCACGTGCACACCGCGGAAGCGGGCCGGCACCGAGGGGTGGCCGGTGTGGCCGATCTGCATGGGCTGGCCCTTCCCGCAGTTGGGCGTCCCCCAGAAGATCCACTCGTCGGGCCCGCCGAGGCGGTCGAGCGAGCCCCAGAACTCGGGGGTGATGCCGGTGTAGGTGGGGTTGCGGAGCAGGCGGCCGAGCTTGCCGTCGCGGATCTCCCGGCCCACCTCGCAGCCGAACTGGAAGTTGAGGCGCTTGTCGTCGATCGACCACGACCGGTTGGTCTCCATGTACACGCCCTCGGCGGTGTCCGACACCATCTACTCGAGCGACGAGTCGCCGGGCAGGATCCCCACGTTGGTCATGCGCACCATCGGCAGGCGGGCCCAGCCGTCGGCCCGCACCATTCCCCCCGGAGCCACGCCTGCGATGCTCGCGGAGTCGCGACCCGACAGCACCCCAACCCAGACGCCGTCGCGCACGATGTCGACCGAACCGGCACGCGTGCCCTCGTCGTCGTAGCCGAAGGAGCCGAGGGCACCGGGGAGGGTGGCGTCGGCCGTGATGTTCATGAGCGGCGAGCCGTAGCGGAACCGCCCCAGGTCGGCCAGGTCGAGGAACGACGTGCCTGCGAAGGCGGCCTCCCACCCGAGGATGCGGTCGAGCTCGATGGCGTGGCCCACCGACTCGTGGATCTGCAGGGCCAGCTGCTCCGATCCGAGGACAAGGTCGGTGACCCCCTCGGGGCAGGGGGGCGCGGACAGCAGGGCGACCGCCTCCTCGGCCAACCGCTCGGCGTGGCCGACCAGGTCGGCCCGGCGGACGAGCTCGTAGCCCCGGGTGCCGACCTGGCCGCCGATGCCGCCGTAGGAGCGCCGCTGGGTCTCGCGCTCCCCCGCCGCCGTCGCGCTCATCGCCGTACCCGACTCCACCAGGTGCTGGGAGATGCGGTGGCCCTGGCTGGACACGAACCATTTGCGGGTGTCCCAGAAGTCGAGCATGGCGTCGGCCACCGCGATCCCGTCGACCGCGGCCATGGCCGCGGTCGCGCCAACCAGGAGGTCGCCCTTCTCGGACAGCGAGACGTCGGCCGGGTGCTCCTGCCACCCCGACTCCCAGTGGGCCTCCACCACCGCCACGTCGGCCAGCTCCAGGGGCGGCCCTGCGACGCGTCCGGACGCCCGGGCGATGGCCGCCGCCTCCTCCCCCGCCCGGCGGACGCTGCGGGGGTCGAGGTCGGGAGTGGCGAAGAACCCCCACGACGACCCGATCAGGGCCCGGACCCCGACGCCGACCGACTCGCTCCGGCGCAGGCCGTCGAGCTCGCCGTCCGTGGCGTGGACGACCTCGGTGGCGCTCTCGACCACCCGGGCGTCGGCGTAGACGGCCCCCGCGGCGAGCGCGGCTTCGACGGCAGCGGCGGCGTGGTCGAACATCAGCGCCGAACCTACAGCGCCCACCCCCCCACCCGTTCTTTACGCGATTTCTAACAACAGCTGTTGGAATGAGCGTAAAGAACGGTTGATCAGCCCTCGGCGAGGATGGCCTGGGCCGCGGCCAGGCGGGCGATGGGCACCCGGAACGGCGAGCACGACACGTAGTGCAGGCGGGCCTCGTGGAACAGGGAGATCGACTCGGGGTCGCCGCCGTGCTCACCGCAGACGCCCAGCTTGATAGAGGGCTTGGCCGCCCGTCCCCGTTCGCAGGCGTCGAGCACGAGCCGGCCGACGCCCGCCCGGTCGATGGTCTCGAAGGGGTTGCGGGTGAGCAGGCCCTTCTCGAGGTAGGCGGGCATGAGCCGGCCCTCCACGTCGTCGCGGCTGAAACCGAAGGTCATCTGGGTGAGGTCGTTGGTGCCGAAGGAGAAGAAGTCGGCCTCCTCGGCCAGCTGGTCGGCCACGATGGCCGCCCGGGGCGTCTCCACCATGGTGCCGATGGTGACGTCGACGGGCTGGTCGATCCCGACCGTCGCCTCCTTCACGGCCGCCTCGACCCAGCTGCGGGCCAGCGCCATCTCCTCGCGGCCCACGGTGAGGGGGACCATGATCTCCACGATCGGCTGCCCGCCGGCCGCCACCCGGTCGGCGGCCGCCTCCATGAGCGCACGCACCTGCATGGCGTAGAGGCCGGGCTTGATCACGCCGAGGCGCACGCCCCGGGTGCCGAGCATGGGGTTGTACTCGTGCCACATCTCCGCGGCCCGCAGGAGCCGGCGCTCCTCGTCGGACAGCTCGGTGGTCGCCGCTTTGATGGCCAGCTCCTCGGTGCGCGGCAGGAACTCGTGCAGTGGCGGGTCGAGGAGGCGAACGGTGACGGGTAGCCCGTCCATGGCTTCGAGGATCTCGGCGAAGTCGGCCTTCTGGGCCTGGCGCAGCTCCTCGAGGGCGGCCACCTCCTCGTCGGGGGTGTCGGCGAGGATCATGCGCCGCACGACCGGGAGGCGCTCGCCCAGGAACATGTGCTCGGTGCGGCACAACCCGATGCCCTCGGCGCCGAAAGACCGGGCATTGGCCGCGTCGGGGCCGGTGTCGGCGTTGGCCCGCACCGCCATCTTCCCGGCCCGCACCTCGTCGGCCCAGCTCAGGAGCGTGGCGAACTCGGGCGGCGGCTCGGCCACCGTCATGGCCAGCTCCCCGAGCATGACCTTGCCCGTGGTGCCGTCCACGGAGATCACGTCGCCCTGGGACACCGTGACCCCTCCGGCGGTGAAGCTGGTGCCGGTGATGACCACCGACTCGGCGCCGACCACGGCGGGCTTGCCCCAGCCCCGGGCGACGACGGCGGCGTGGCTCACCAACCCACCTCGCGAGGTGAGGATGCCCTCAGCCACGATCATGCCGTGGACGTCCTCCGGCGACGTCTCCGTGCGCACCAGCACGACCTTCTCGCCCGCCTCGGCCGCAGCTGCGGCGTCGTCGGCGCTGAAGTAGGCCCGGCCCACCGCGGCCCCGGGGGAGGCGGCCAGGCCCGTGGCCACCACCGCGGCAGAGCTGGCCGCGAACTGCGGGTGGAGGACCGAGTCGAGGTGGTCGGCGGTGATGCGCTGGATGGCCTCGTTCTTGGACAGCTGGATCGCCGGGTCGGTGGTCATGTCGACCGCCATCTTCAGCGCCGCCACCCCCGTGCGCTTGCCCACGCGCGTCTGGAGCATCCAGAGCTTGCCGGAGTCGATGGTGAACTCGGTGTCGCACATGTCGCGGTAGTGGCGCTCGAGGCGCTCGAAGATGGCCAGCAGGTCGTCGTGGATCGACGGGAACAGCGACTTCATCTCCGCGAGGGGAAGCGTGTTGCGGATGCCGGCCACCACGTCCTCGCCCTGGGCGTTGACCAGGAAGTCGCCGTAGGCCCCCTGGGCCCCGGTCGCCGGGTCGCGGGTGAAGCCCACGCCCGTGCCCGAGTTGTCGTCGCGGTTGCCGAACACCATGGCCTGCACGTTGACCGCGGTTCCGAGCTCGTGGGGAATACGCTCCCGCACCCGGTAGGCCAGGGCCCGGGGGCCGTTCCACGA
>JBPCJV010000014.1:0-7210 GCA_051004925.1 Acidimicrobiales bacterium
TTGCCTCCATCACGGCCGAACCAGCCCTCGGACCCCCCCAGAGTTTGTGGGGGTGTGGGGGGGGTGGTGTCGCGGAGCGCGAGAGGTTTGGGGGGGTAGCCTCCACAGGCGATGGAGCCGACGACGACCGACCGTCTCGACGACCTCCGCCGTCGGCGCGAGGAGGCCCGCAACGCCGGGTCGGCGCAGTCCGTGGAGCGCCAGCATGCCCGCGGCAAGATGACGGCCCGGGAACGGGTCGAGTACCTGCTCGACGAGGACAGCTTCACCGAGCTCGACCTGCTGGCCCGCCACCGGGCCGAGGGTGTCGGCCTCGACAACCGTCCCTACACCGACGGTGTGATCACCGGGTGGGGCACCGTCGGCGGCCGCCAGGTGTTCCTCTTCGCCCAGGACTTCACCGTCTTCGGCGGCTCGCTTGGTGAGGTCTTCGCCGAGAAGATCCACAAGGTCATGGACTTGGCCCAGCGGGTGGGTGCCCCCTTCATCGGCCTCAACGACGGCGCCGGCGCCCGCATCCAGGAGGGGGTCGTCTCCCTCGTGGCCTACGGCGAGATCTTCCGCCGCAACGTCGACGCGTCGGGGGTCGTCCCCCAGATCAGCGTGATCATGGGCCCGTGCGCCGGGGGCGCGGTCTACAGCCCGGCCATGACCGACTTCGTGTTCATGGTCGAGCAGACGTCGTACATGTTCATCACCGGGCCCGACGTGGTGCGCACCGTGACCGGCGAGGACGTCACCCTCGAGGAGCTGGGCGGGGCCATGACCCACGCCACCCGGTCGGGTGTGGCCCACTTCGTCGCCCCCGACGACAAGGCGTGCCTCGACGAGGTCCGACACCTCCTCGCCTTCCTGCCCCAGAGCAACCGGGAGGAGCCGCCGCGGGCCGTCGCCACCGACGACCCGGCGCGCACGTCGCCCGAGCTGGCCGCCATGGTGCCGACCAATCCGACCAAGCCCTACGACATGACCGGCGTGATCGCCACCGTCGTCGACGACGGCGAGCTCTACGAGTACTCCCCCCTGTGGGCCCGCAACCTGGTGTGCGGCTTCGCCCGCATCGACGGCCACCCGGTGGGCATCGTGGCCAACCAGCCTGAGGTCCTGGCCGGTGTGCTCGACATCGACTCGTCGGAGAAGGGCGCCCGCTTCGTGCGCACGTGCGACGCCTTCAACATCCCCCTCGTGACCTTCGTCGACGTCCCCGGCTTCCTCCCCGGCACCGACCAGGAGCACGGCGGCATCATCCGCCACGGCGCCAAACTGCTCTACGCCTTCTGCGAGGCCACCGTCCCCCGCATCCAGATCGTGGTGCGCAAGGCCTACGGCGGCGCCTACGTGGTGATGAACTCGAAGTCCATCGGCGCCGACCTCGCCTTCGCCTGGCCCACGGCCGAGCTGGCGGTGATGGGCCCGCAGGGGGCGGTGGAGATCATCCACCGCCGCGAGCTGGAGCAGTCCGACGACCCCGGGGCCCTGCGCGCCGCGCTGGTGGCCGACTACGCCGAGCGCCACGCCAACCCCTGGGTGGCGGCCGAGCGGGGCTACGTGGACGACGTGATCGACCCGGCCCTGACCCGCCCCACCCTCGTGCGCGGCTTGGCCATGTTGCGGTCCAAGCGGGAAGAGCTGCCTCCCCGCAAGCATGGCAACGTCCCCCTCTAGGCCCGCCGGCCGAGAGGCAGTGACTAGCCCCGAGGGCCGAGAGGCAGTGACTAGCCCCGAGGGCTGGGAGGCGGAGATCGACTCCGGGGGGACCGCAGCCTCGCCCGAGGAGGTGGCCGCGGTGATGGCCGCCCTCCAGATCGTGCTGGGCCGGGAGGCACCCCCCGAGCAGGTGGCGCCGGCATGGCGCTGGTCGGGGCGGAAGTGGCAGTGGCCCGGCGACGCCGTGGGGCCGGCCGCCAGGTGAGCATCGAAGTCACCACCGTGGCCGACGACGCAGTGGTGCTCCACGACGGGGCGCGGGTGGTGCGCCACGACGGTCTCGAGCCGGCGACCGCCTATCACCTCGAGGGCCTCGACATAGAAACCCTGCCCCGGCCGCCGGGCGAACGGCTGGCGACGGTGGCCACGGTGAACGACGTGCACTTCGGCGAGACGGTGTGCGGCGTGCTCCAGGGTGTCGACCTGGGTCCTCCGATGCGCAGCGAGCCCGGCGAGGCGCCGTACCCGGAGACCATGAACGGAGCCGCGGCCAGAGAGATCGCCGCGCATCGACCGGACGCGGTCGTGGCCAAGGGCGACCTCACCTCCACCGGCACCGCCGAGCAGTTCCGCGCCTTCCTCGACTGCTACGGCCCGCCTCTCGGCGACCGTCTTCACTGGGTGCGGGGCAACCACGACGTCCTCGTGGAGGGAGCCGTCGACCCGGTCGGTCCCGTCGAGGTCGACCTGCCGGGGGTTACCCTCGCCCTCCTCGACACCGCCGTGGCCGGCCGCACGGGTGGGGCGGTCGGCTCCGACGCGCTCGACTGGCTCGACGAGCTGGGCACCCGGGCCGACCGGCCCGTCCTCGTGTTCGGCCACCACCCGCCGGCCGACGCCCCCAACGACACGTTCGGCATCACCCCCGAGGACACCCGCCTGCTTGTCGACGTCGTCGGTCGCCGGCCCGCGCTCGTGGGCTACTTCGCCGGCCACACCCACCGCAACCGCGTGCGCCACCTCGAGGGCGCCGGCTCCGCGCCGTGGGTCGAGGTCTCGTCCACCAAGGACTTTCCCGGCGGATGGGCCGAGTACCGCGTCTTCGAGGGCGGGATCCTCCAGGTCTTCCACCGCACCTCCACACCCGAGGCCCTCGACTGGTCCGAACGCACCCGCTCGATGTTCGGCGGCCTCTACCCGGCGTACTCCTTCGGCGCCCTCGAGGAGCGCTGCTTCCCCATCTGGCCCCGCTCCGCTGGAGGCCTCATCAATGGGAGAAGGACGTACTGACAGAACACCCGGAAGGGGCCAGGCGGCACACTCCCTCGTCGAGACCGAGCGGGCGATGGTCGCCTTCCTCGGCTCCGGGCCGTCGTCGAAGGGCGAGGTGAGCGCAGGTGAGGGTCAGGGGCCCAGGTTGCCCGTTTGCGGGGCAGCGCACCCGACTCATGCCCCGTTATGATCCCCCGAATGTTCGGCATTAGCGAAACTCTCACCGCGGTCGGGGTACCGATCATTCTGGTTCTTCTCGGCATCATCATCTTCGTCGTGATGGGGAAGGGGAAGTAGCGCGCTACTCCGGGCCGGCGCGACCAGGCGCTAGGTTGGCCAGATGAGTGGACCGCTGATGCTGGTCGGTGGCGGCGAGTGGCAGGAGGGATGCACGTTCGACCGCACCCTGCTGGCCGACGCGGGTCACCCGGAGGTGCTGGTACTGCCCACGGCGGCGGCCTACGAGCACCCGGAGCGGGCGGTGCAGACCGCCATCCGGTGGTTCGAGAGCATCGGCGGCCGGGCACGCGGGCTCATGGTGCTGCACCGGGCCGAGGCCGAGGACCCCGACATGGCCGCGGCCGTGCGCGGGAGCCGCTTCATCTACCTCGGGGGCGGGTCGCCCATGCATCTTCGCTCCGTGCTCAAGGACTCGCCCGTATGGGACGCCCTTGTCGAGGCCTGGAACGACGGCGCCGTGCTGGCAGGCTCGTCGGCCGGGGCCATGGTGCTCTGCGACCCGATGGTCGACCCCCGCGGCGGCGCCTTCACACTGGGCCTGGGCCTGATCGGCGAGCTGGCGGTGATCCCCCACCACGACACCTGGTCGCCCGAGAAGGCCAAGCGCACCATCGAGCTGGCCCCGCCCGGCCTCCCCCTTGCCGCCCTCGACGAGAAGACGGCCATCATCCTGGGCCCCGACGGCACGTGGTCGGTCGAGGGTGCGGGCAAGGTGGTCGTGTTCGTGGACGGCTGCGAGGTCGGCCTGGAGGCCCTGAACCGCACCGGGTGACCGCCGGCAAAAGCCGCCAGCAACAGAGCTCAGCTTTCTGTGATTGTGACCGACTCGATGACGACGGGCTCCTTGGGGGCGCCCGACCCGGTGCCCAGGGCTTCGATGGCGGCCACCACGTCGAGGCCGGCCACCACCTTGCCGAACAGCGAGTAGTTGGGCGGCAGGCCGACGCCGCTCGGGCCGCTGACGATGAAGAACTGGCTGCCGTTGGTGTCGGGCCCGGCGTTGGCCATGGCCACCGACCCGATCTCGTAGCGGCCGGGCTTGGGCAGCTCGTCGGGGAAGCGGTAACCCGGGCCACCCCGCCCGGTGCCCTCGGGGTCGCCCCCCTGGAGCATGAAGCCGGGGATGATGCGGTGGAAGCCCACGCCGTCGTAGTAGTGGTAGCGGGACAGGAACACGAAGTTGTTCACCGTGTTCGGCGCCCCGATGGCGTCGAGGGCCAGGGTCATGGTGCCGTGGGACGTCACCATGGTGGCGCTGTAGGTGGCGGCCGGGTCGATGCACATGGGCGGCGGGGCGTCGAAGCGCTGCTTCTTCTCGCTGGAACCGTCGGCGGCCGGGCACTCGGTGGGCATCTCAGGTCTCCTTGATCGTGACCGACGACATGGTGATCGGCTCCTTGGGCTTGCCCGACGGGTCCTCGGCGTTGCCGAGGGCGTCGATCTGGCTGACCACGTCGAGGCCGCTCGTGACCTCCCCGAACAACGAGTACTTGGGGTCGAGGCCGGCTCCTTGGGGGCCGCTGATGATGAAGAACTGGCTGCCGTTGGTGTCGGGGCCCGAGTTGGCCATGGCCAGCGAGCCGATCTTGTACTGGCCGGCCTGGGGCAGTTCGTCGGCGAACGTGTAGCCGGGCCCACCCGCCCCGGTGCCCTCCGGATCGCCGCCCTGGAGGACGAAGCCGGGCACGACGCGGTGGAAGTTGAGCCCGTCGAAGAAGTGGTTGCGGGCGAGGAACACGAAGCTGTTCACCGCATTGGGAGCGGCCTTGGGGTCGAGGGCGACGTTGATGATGCCCTTGTTGGTGTTGATCTCGGCTGTGTAGGTGCGCGATGCGTCGATGCACGTGGACGGCGGGGCGGTGAACTGGGCCTGCCGGGGCGACGATCCGTCGGCCTCGGGGCAGGCGGCGTTGTCGGTGGCCGCCTTCTTCTCACTGCTCCCTCCACCCACGAGGATGGCGACGCTGCCGACCAGCACGAGGGCCAGGAACGCCGACACGATGAGCCGGTTCCGACGGCTCCGCTTGCGGCGGGCGGCCAGCATCGCCGCCTGACGGGCCTGACGCCCCTGCTTCTGCCGGGCCCGCTTCTGGTTCTGGGTGACCACGGGGGGACACGATATGTCCTCACCGGCCGGCGGTGAGAACGGGTAGCCTGAACCCGCCGTGCGACGCCTCCTCTCCCATTGAGTCTCGTCGTCCAGAAGTTCGGTGGCACATCGGTTGCCGACCCCGACCGGCTGCGGGCCGTGGCCGCCCACGTCGTTCGCACCAAGGAGCAGGGTCACGATGTGGTGGTCGTGGTCAGCGCCATGGGCAAGACCACCGACGAGCTCCTGCATCTGGCCCACCAGGTCTCGCCGTCGCCGCCCGGACGCGAGCTCGACATGCTCCAGACCGCGGGCGAACGCATCTCCATGGCCCTGCTCTGCATCGCCGTCTGGGACAAGGGCGTGCCGGCCACGTCGTTCACGGGGAGCCAGGCCGGCATCGTCACCGACTCCGCCCACGGCCGGGCCAAGATCCTCGAGGTGCGGGCCCACCGCCTGATCGAGGCCCTGGGCGACGGTCAGGTGGTAGTGGTCGCCGGCTTCCAGGGTGTGTCCCTGGAGAACGACATCACCACGCTCGGCCGCGGCGGTTCCGACACGACCGCGGTCGCCCTCGCCGCCGCCCTGGGCGCCGACGCCTGCGAGATCTACACCGACGTCGCCGGTGTGTACTCGGCCGACCCCCGAGTCGTCCCCGCCGCCCGGCTCCTGCCGCGGATCTCCTACGAGGAGATGCTGGAGATGGCGGCGACGGGCGGCCGGGTGCTCGCCCTGCGATCCGTCGAGTTCGCCCGAACCCACGGCGTGGCCCTCCACGTCCGTTCCAGCTTCACGTGGGAACCGGGAACGTGGGTGGTGCCCATGAAGCAGTCGGATACGACAGACAGCGAGGCAGCAATGGAGCAGGCCATCATCTCCGCCGTCACCCATGACACCTCGGAGGCCAAGGTCACCGTCGAGCGGGTCCCCGACCGTCCGGGCATCGCCGCCCGGCTCTTCCGGGCCCTGGCCAACGAGTCGGTGAACGTCGACATGATCGTGCAGAACGTCTCACTGCGGGGGTCGACCGACATCTCCTTCACGGTCCCCCTGGCCGATCTCCCCGCCGGTCTCAAGGTCACCGAGGCCCTCGCCGCCGAGATCGGCGCGGAAGGGGTGACCCACGACGGCGAGATCGGACGGGTGAGCCTCGTGGGCGCGGGGATGAAGACCAACCCGGGCGTGGCCGCGGCCATGTTCGAGGCCCTGGCCGACGCCGGCATCAACATCGAGATGATCTCCACCTCGTCGATCCGGATCAGCTGCGTCGTGCGGGCCGCCGACGTGGAGCCCGCCGTGCAGACCCTCCACACCGCCTTCGGGCTCGACCTTCCCGACGAGCTGGAATGAGCGACCCGGTACCCTTGGTGCCATGAACGTCGGAATCGTCGGAGCCACAGGGCTGGTCGGCGGCGTGATGCGCTCGGTCCTGGCCGAGCGGCGCTTCCCCGTATCCGCCCTCCGGCTCTTCGCCTCGGCCCGGTCGGCCGGACGCCGCATCGAGTGGGAGGGCACCGAGATCACGGTGGAGGACGCCGCCACCGCCGACTGGCAGGGCCTCGACCTGGCCCTCTTCTCCGCCGGCGCCACCACCTCCCGCGCCCTGGCCCCCACCGTGGCCGCCGCCGGGGCCACCGTCGTCGACAACTCCTCGGCGTGGCGCACCGACCCCGACGTACCCCTCGTGGTCGCCGAGGTGAACGCCCACGCCCTCGACCGGGTGCCCAAGGGCATCGTGGCCAATCCCAACTGCACGACAATGGTGGCCATGCCCGTGCTCAAGCCTCTCCACGACGAGGCCGGCCTGCGCCGGGTGGTGGTCAGCACCTACCAGGCGGTGTCGGGCGCCGGCCTCAAGGGCATCGCCGAGCTCGACGAGCAGGTGGCCAAGGTGGCGTCCGTGTCCACCGATCTCGCCACCGACGGCCGGGCGGTCGACTTCCCCGCGGCCCGGGTCTTCGC
>JBPCJV010000015.1:0-8020 GCA_051004925.1 Acidimicrobiales bacterium
CCGCCGGGCTCAACCATCACAACATCGTGTCCGTCTACGACTTCGGCGAGGACGAGGGCTCGTACTTCATCGTCATGGAGTACGTCGACGGCCAGACCCTGCGCGACATCATCCGCTCCGAGGGGCCCCTCGAGCCGGACCGGGTGATCGAGATCGGCGCCGAGGTAGCCGCCGCCCTGGCCATCGCCCACGCCAACGGCATCACCCACCGCGACGTGAAACCGGGCAACGTGCTGATCTCGGCGGCGCGGCCCAACGACGTGAAGGTGGCCGACTTCGGCATCGCCCGGGCCGGCGACCCCCGCGACAGCCTCACCCAGACCGGCGCGGTGATGGGCACCGCCACCTACCTGTCGCCGGAGCAGGCCCAGGGCGGTGAGATCGACCTGCGCAGCGACGTGTACTCGCTCGGGGTCGTGCTCTACGAGATGGCCACGGGACGGCCGCCGTTCGCCGGGGCGAGCCCGGTCGCCATCGCCTACCAGCACCTCAACGAGACGCCGGCCGCCCCCTCGAGCCAGAACCCGGCTGTGCCCCCCGCGCTCGACGCCATCGTGCTCAAGGCGCTGACCAAGGACCCGGCCGAACGCCAGGCGTCGGCCCAGGAGCTCCGGGCCGAACTGTTGGCGGTTGCCATGGCCCCGCCCGACCTCGACGCCACGGTGGTCGCCGCTCCCGCCGGCCAGGCCGGCGCGCCCTCGACGCAGATCATGGCCCCGGTGCCGGGGCCGGCGTACGCGCCGTCGCCCGACCCGGCGACCGTACCCGCCACACCCGACGTGTACCGCCGCCGGCGCCTCACCCTCCTCGCTCTCGCCGTCCTCCTCCTGCTCGTGCTCGTCGGCCTCATCGTGGCGCTGACCTCGGGCGGGGGCGGGGGCACGGCCACGGTGCCCAGGGTGACCGGCCTGCGCGTCCCGCAGGCCACGGCTGAAGTGACCCGGGCCGGCCTGAAGTCGACCATCGAACGCCGGCCGGGCCTGACCGGTGACCCCGAGATCGTGGTGGAGCAGAACCCGGCCGCCGATGCCAAGGTGAACCGCTCGACGGTGGTGACCCTGGTGGTACCCGGCGAGGCCGCTACGTCCACGACCTCGCGCCCATCCACGACGGCCGCACCCGACACCACCGCCCGCCCGACCACCACCGCAGCCCGCCCGACGACCACGCCTCCGACGACCACGCCGCCGACGACTGCCTCGCCCACGACCACTTCGCCGGGCCCGACCACCACGGCCCCCGGAGCGGGGACCTGGGCCCGAGCGGCCCTCTGAGCGGGGGCGAGGTGGCCACCGCCTTCGTCCCCGTCGACGTCGACCTCGACGGGCTGGTGTTCGCCGACGCCCGTACCGGCCGTCCGGTCGTCCTCGGCGCCGAGCCCAGGCCCGGCGTCCTCACCGTCATCCGCCACCGCTACTGACTGCCGTGCCAGGAGCATCTCGGGGAGATGCGCGACAGGCGGTCCGAGTTCGAGGCCCTCGGCGCCACCGTGGTCGCGGCCGGCTTCAGCCCGGCCGGCGCCATGGCCGATCTGGCCGACCACCTGCACTGGCCCTGGTCCGTCGTGGCCGACCCCGAGCGGCGGCTCTACCGCCGGCTCGGCCTGGAACGGGCCGCCCTCCGCCAGGTATTCAGCCCCGGCGCCATCCGCCGGTACCGTCAGGCTGCGGCCAGGGGAGCGGAGGTGCACCGCCCCGTGGAAGACGCCCGCCAGCTCGGCGGCGACGCCGTCATCGACCGGCGGGGGATGGTGATGCTCCGACGTCAGGCCGGTCCGGACGACCGCCCGTCGGTGACGGCCATCCTCGACGCGGTGAAGGTTGCGGCATCGTCAGCCTGACGACGGGGTAGGTCGTAGGTCCGGCCGCCGATCATCCCGCCCAGGGGGCCGCTCGAGGCCCACAGGAGGGCACATGTTCGAAACCATCGACCGCGAGCACGTGCGACGGCTCGTGGAGGAGGGCGCGCAGGTCGTCGAGGTCCTCGAGACGTCGCAGTTCGGGCGGGCCCACCTTCCCGGAGCAATCCACATCCCGGCCTGGGAGATGACCCGGGAACGGGCCTCGACTCTCGACCCTGACCGACCCGTCGTGGTCTACTGCTTCGACACCCTCTGAGACCTCAGTCCCCGAGCGGCGTGCCTGCTCGATCTGTACGGCTTCTCCGAGGTGTACGACTACGTGGACGGCAAGGTCGACTGGATGGCCTTCGGGCTTCCCGTGGAGGGCGATGACGGGCCCTTCGTGGGTGAGCGGGTCACGGCGCTGCGCACGTGCGACGCCACCGGCACGGTGGGACAGGCCCGCCGTCTCCTGCAGGACGCCGACTCAGATGTGGTCGTCGTCACGCATGAGGGCCTGGTCGTGGGCGACGTCGACGGCGAGGCGCTGGCCGGGTCGGGCGACGACCGCCCGGTGCTGGAGATGCTCCGGCCCGTGCCCTCGACGTACCGGCCCAGCGTGCCGTTTCCGGAGCTGGCCGGGCCCGAGCCCAAGCGCGTCCTGATCTCCACCCCCGACGGCCGGCTGCTGGGCGAGGCGCTCGTCGAGCCCGACCACGACCACCATGACCATGACCACGAGGGCCACGACCACGAGGGCCACGACCACGAGGGCCACGACCACGGCGATCATGACCAGGACGGGTCCGACCTCGACCGGATGACGCAGGAGATGGAAGAGACCATGGGCGCGGTCGCGGCCCATTTCGGCGACCGGGAGCCGCCGGAGGAGGAGCTACGGCAGTTCCTCCGGGATCGGCTGGTGGCCGAGGGACGTTCGGTCGAGGAGGCCGATCGGTTCATGGCCGAACTCGACGACAACCCTTGACGTCGCAGTTTGCGGGAGCTACTGGGTGCGACCGATACCCGCAGCCTTCAGCACCCGGGGCTCGACGCCGACGGCCCGCCAGGCGTCGTAGCTGATCCCCTTGCGGAGGCTGTAGGGCCCTGCGGCGGCAACGAACTCCGCCTCGAGGCCGTCGAGGTCGACCTTCTGGCTCCCGGCGGCCAATTCACGCTCGAGGTCGATGCGTTCCTGGCGGAGATGCACCCGGGAGAGGGGGTCGGCACTGGGGAGTTCCTCGTCGATGCGGGCCAGGCGCTTTGCGATGTTGTCAGGGTTGCGCTTGCGGCCCCGGCGGGGCTTGTGGGCCTCGAGAGCCTCGAGATAGCGTCGAACAGCCCGCCCCTGCTCACGTCCTTCGGCCAGCGCGGCCTTGTGTTCGTCGCTCAGGGAGCGGTTGGGCTTGGCTGCGGGGGCTGACTTTCGCGGCATAGAAGGCCATCCTTTCCTCGTTACCGCCGATGCGTGGTATCGATGGGAACGACTATAGCGCGCTCGGGTTCAGAAACGTTCTACGAATAGTGACGTGGTTTCCCGAGCAGATGGAGCTCAACGGGCGGGAATGGCCCCGGCCGACAGGAGCACGAGGACGAGCACAGCCAGCGCGATTCGGTAGACGACGAACGGAGTGAGCGAGTGGTGAGTCAGTAACTTCAGAAGCCAGGCGATGGACGCATAGCCGAGTACGAAGGCGGCGAGGGTGGCAAGAGCGGTGACGGCGGCCGACGGGCCGCCAGGATCGGCCACCTTGCGCAGCTCGAACAATCCCGACAGGGCGACGGCCGGGACGGACAGGAGAAACGAAAAACGGGCGGCCGAGGCCCGGGTGAACTGACGGAACAGTCCCATGCTCAGCGTCGCACCCGAGCGGGAGACTCCCGGGACGAGGGCCAGGACCTGGGCCGACCCGATGGCGACCGAATCGGGCACCCTGGCATCGGACAGGTCACGCCGGTTGGCGGCCAGCCGGTCGGCGGCGAGCATGACGAGACTGAACAGGCCCAGGCCTCCGGCGATCACCCGCAGGTCACGGGCCGGGCCCTCGATGACGTCGCGCAGGGCGAATCCGACGATGACGATCGGGATGGTGCCGATCCCGATGCCCCACCCCAGCTTGGCGTCGGGGTCCTCCATGGTGCGGACCCGCATCGACCGCAGCGTGGCCCGCACGATCCGCGTCAGCTCCGTTCGGAAATAGACGACGACGGCGGCGAGGGTGCCCAGTTGCAGCACGGCCGTGAAGGCCGCCCCGGGGTCGTCCCAGCCGGCCAGGGCGGCGACGATCCTGAGGTGGGCGGTCGACGAGACGGGGAGGAACTCGGTGATGCCCTGCACGACCCCGTAGACGATGGCTTGCAGGGCCGTCACGCCCTGGCCGAGCCCTTCCTGGCCTTCTTCGCCGCGGCGGGTGCATTCTTGGCACGCGCCTTCTTCGCCGCCGGCGCCTTGCTGGCCGCCGCTTTCGTCGCTCGAGCCTTCTTCGCCGGGGCCGGGGGGGCGTCGAGCTCGATGGCAGGGGTAGCGTCGAGCTCGGTGGTGGTGTCGGCGGTGACCGGGGGATCGGGCCAGCCGATGGCGCCGGTCTCGAGGGCGTGGGCGTTGCGGGCCTCGGCCCTCACCACCTCCCATGCGGGCAGGCCGAGGAAGCGCACGGCCGCCTGGCAAAGGCGTTGGGCGGCGAGTACCGCCGCACCGGCGGTGCCCTCCTCGATCCACAGCTCGGTCTCGTAGGCCCCCTGCAGCTCCGTCACGACGGCGTAGTTGGACGCCAGCTCGTCGGCCAGGTCATCGAGCGCCCCGGGCTCGATGTCGAGGCCGGACCTGTCGGCCTCGGTCGCCACCGCCTCCAGAATCACCACCCAGACGCCCACGCGGCCTGCTCTCGTTCCTCACGACCGCCGTGCTCGGCGGTCTTGGAGCGTACTGATCCATGGATCGGCCGCTTCGCAGCCGAACGCCTGAACAGCACTCTCGCTTCGCTCACTGCTGTTCACCCGGATGGATAAGTACGCCCCCTAGACCGCTTGGACCGTACCGGATTTCCGTGACGGCGCTCAGGCGCTGGGGGTGTGCAGGCCGCACTCGGTCTTGCCCGAGCCCGCCCAGCGACCGGAGCGCGGGTCGTCGCCGGGAGCGACCGGGCGGGTGCACGGCCAGCACCCGATCGAGGGGTAGCCCCGCTCGGCCAGGGGGTGGACCAGGAGCTCCCGCTCGAGGGCGTAGGCCTCGAGGTCGACGGCGCTCCACGTGGCCAGGGGGTTCACCTTCACCATGCCGCGGGCCTCGTCCCACGCCAGGATGGGCGTGTTGGCCCTGATGGGGGAGTCGTCGCGGCGCAGTCCGGTGAGCCAGCCCTGCTTGCCGGCCAGGCCCCGCTCGAGCGGCTCGACCTTGCGGACCTGGCAGCAGCCGCCCAGGTCGAGCTGCCAGCGGTTGTCGGGGGCTACCAGCGGCTTGACCACCTTCAGGTTGAGGTCGTAGCGGGCCCGGACCTCGTCGACGAACCAGAGCGTCTCGGCGAAGTGGTACTGGGTGTCGAGGAAGAGCACCTCGATGTCGGGCTTCACCGATACGGCGATGTCGATGAGCACCGTGTCCTGGAACGACGACGCCAGGATGATGTCGTCGCCGAAGTGCTCGACGGCCCAGGCCACGATCGAGCTCGGCGCGGCCGTCTCGAAACGCTGCGAGATGTCCGCGAGCTCGTCGAGGTCGAGCCCCGCCCCGGGCAGGGTCACGGGCAGGCCGATCTCAGTGGTACTCACGTGGCGCACTCCGACGCGCCCACCTCGGCGACGTAGGGTCCGGTCTCGTCGAAGTCGATGTAGAACTCCGGGCCTTCCTCGGGCGTGGGGAACGTATCGAGGTGGGCCAGCTCGGCGCCGACCGCTCTGGCCCCCCCCAGCCGGGTGATCCAGGAGGCGAAGGTCTCGCCCGCGCCCCGCTCGGCGGCGAAGCGCTCGACCAGGATCACGACCGCCTTGGACACGTTGCGGGCGGGCAGGCGCAGCGCCTTGTCGCCGAACACGACCTCGGTCTCGCCGACGTGGCCACCGAGCAGCATCTGGTACCCCGGGGCGGCCTTGCCGTGGGCCCGGCGCTCGACGCCGCAGAAGCCGATGTCGGAGATGTGGTGCTGCCCGCAGGAGTTCGTGCAGCCCGAGATGTTCACCCGCACCCCGCCGACGTCGGCCAGGCCGGCCTCTTCGAGGGCGCGGCCGATGTCGTCGGCCAGGCCCCGGCTCTGCGTGACGGCCAGGTTGCAGGTGTCGGCCCCGGGGCACGCCACCACGTCGCGCGCCAACTCTGCGCCCGGCTCGGCCATGCCGATGGCGTCGAGGCGCCGGTGGAGGTCGGGCAGCTGCTCCTCGGTGAGGTCGCGGAACACGACGTTCTGGCGGTTGGTGACCCGGACCTCGGCCCCGAAGTCGCGCTGGATGGCGGCGAGGGCGCGGAACTGGTCGGTGGTGATGTCGCCGAGACGGGCGAAGGCGTAGGCCGAGACGGTGCCCTTGGCCGCGCCCCGCACGACGTTGACCTCCTCCCATCCGCGGTAGGGGTCGCCGTCGCGGCTCAGGCGGAGAGTGACCGGTGTGCCCACCGGCGTGGCGTCGACGACCGTGCTCACGCCGGCGGGGTCGTCGGAGAGCTCCTTCACCACGTCGGGCAGGCCACCCGGCCACGTGGCGCTGGCCAGCAGGAAACGGCGCTCCTTGACGATGCGCGCCCGCACCGCGTCGACGCCCAGGGTGTCGACGAGCCACTTCATGCGGGCCCGGAGCTTGTTGTCGCGATTGCCGTGGTGGTCGAACACCCGCAGGATGGCCTCGAGGGTGGGCATGAGGTCCTCGCGGGAGGTGAACTCCTCGAGGGCCTGCGCCGGGTGGGGGTTGGCGCCGAGCCCACCAGCGAAGAAGACCCGGAAGCCGGGCTCCACGGTGCCGTCGTCGCGGGGCCGGCTGACGGCGACCACGCCAATGTCGTTGAACATGGCCTGACCGCAGTCGGTGGCGCAGCCGGAGAAGTTGATCTTGAACTTCCGGGGCAGGCGCTGGGCGATGGGCGAGCGGAGGAAGTGACGGTAGGCGGCCTCTGCCCACGGGCTGATGTTGAGCACCTCGAAGGGGCAGGCGCCGGCGAGGTGGCAGCCGGTGACGTTGCGGACCGTGTCGCCGCAGGCCTCGCGGGTGGTGAGGTCGACGCTGGCCAGCAGGCGCATCACGTCGGGAATGCGCTCGAGCTGCACGAAGTGGAACTGGATGTTCTGGCGGGTGGTGATGTGGCCCCATCCGCGGCTGTAGGTCTCGGCGATGGTGGCCAGGACCTCGAGCTGGTCGGGCGTCAGGGAGCCGTACGGCACCTTGACCCGCACCATCTGGTTGTGGCCCTGCTGGCGCTGGCCGTAGATGCCGTTGTTGAGGCGGAACACGCGGAACACCTCGTCGTCGAGGTCGCCGGCCAGGTAGAGGGCCAGCTGCTCGTCGAACTTCTCGATGTCCTTGCGGGCGGCGGGACTGATCTCGCGCGTCATGCTCACGGAACGAACTCTACCACCGATACCCGACAAATCAGATCAAGTATCAGGTCTTTTCAAATCCGGGGGCGGGGCCGGTCTCCAGGCACGGATCGCCACGCTGGTGGCCCCGACGAGGAGCACGAGGGCCAGGGCGATCCACGGGCGGCGGTTGACCGGCGGCGGCTCCGAATAGGCGATGGCGGGAGGCGATGAGATCTGTACCTGCCGGCCGCTCGCGGTCTGGTTGCCGGGCGCGACCGGTTCGGCGGGCGCCGGCGGGGGCGGGGGGGCGTCGATCCGCAGGGTGAACAGGGTGGAGCGCAGGTTCAAGACGCTGGAGAAGCGCTGGCCGTCGACCACCATCGGCCCGGTGTCGCCCTAGAAGGTGATGTCGAGGGCCCGGCCCGAGGGCCCGGCCCGGGTCACATGGGCCCCGGTTGGCGACCCCGGGTAGCCGAACCGGGCCGCCAGCTCGGACAGCGGCGCACGCAGGTTCCAGGGCAGAGGGTCGAGGGTGGGGTAGGGCGCGGACACGAGGTAGGGGTACTCGCCGCTCGAGTCGCCGAAGCCCTCGGCGGGGGTGGGGGAGACAGCACCGCCACTGGGCGAGGAAAAGAGAAGGGACAAAAAGAAAGTGTGGAGGAGAACCTGGCCAGTGGGG
>JBPCJV010000016.1:0-5997 GCA_051004925.1 Acidimicrobiales bacterium
GCGTGTGCGGCCTGACCGGCGCCAACTCCTCGGAGTTCGACCCCAACTCGCCCCACCCGGTCATCGACCTCATGGACGAGCAGCGGGAGGTGGTCGACTTCGGGGGCACCCAGCGCCTCGGCCTGTCCGCCGCCCGCCTCGAGCCCGGCTCCCAGGTGGCGGCCGCCTACGGCGAACCCCTCGTCTACGAGCGCCACCGCCACCGCTACGAGTTCAACGCCCGGTACCGACGCCGCCTCCAGGATGCCGGGCTGCTCCCGGTGGGCACGTCGCCCGACGACCGCCTGGTCGAGTTCGTGGAGCTGGCCGGCCATCCGTTCTGGGTCGGCACCCAGGCCCACCCCGAGTTCAAGAGCCGCCCCGACCGTCCCCATCCGTTGTTCCGGGCGTTCGTGGGCGCCGCTCTGGCCCACGCCCGCAGCCGCATCGGCGACGAGCTCTCCGCCACCGCCGATAAGCCACCGGTGGAGGTGCCCCAGCCGAGTGCCTCCGTGCCCGGGCACACCAGCGGTTTCGTGCGCCAGAACGGCTGATGGCCACCGACGGCGGGGGATTCGCCAAGCTCGACGAGCGGGTCGTGTTCAAGGGCTCGCTCATCACGACCGTGCAGGCCAGGTTCACCGACCCCTCGGGCGACACCTTCGAGCGCGACGTCGTGCGCCATCCCGGGGCCGTCTCGGTGGTGCCCGTTGTCGGCACCGCGCCCTCGGTGCTCCTCGTGCGGCAGTACCGTGCCGCCGTCGACCGGGTCCTGCTCGAGATCCCCGCGGGCAAGCGCGACGTCGACAGTGAGGCACCGGAGGTCACCGCCGCCCGCGAGCTGCAGGAGGAGGTGGGCATGCGGACCGGCCACCTCCAGTTGCTGGCCGAGTTCTACAACTCACCGGGCTTCTGCGACGAGCACTCCTTCGTCTACCTGGCCACCGACCTGGAGGCCGTTGCGTCCTCGGCCCAGGGAGTGGAGGAGCAGCACATGACCATCGAGGAGGTGGCGCTCGCCGACGTGCCCGACCTCATCCGCTCGGCCGAGCTCGTCGACGCCAAGTCGATCATCGGCCTCGCCCTGGCCCGGGAGGCCCTGGGCATCAGGACCTGACGGAGGGGGTCGGGCTGGCATCAGCCCGTCGCGGCGGATCCTCGGTCAGGGGGCTGCCGACGGGGGGGCCTTCAACCTCCACGCGCCCGACGATCCCCCCTGCACGGCTGCCCCGGCCTTCAGGTCGGCGCCCGTCACCGTCCTCGGCAACGGCAGGTACGACTCCGGCCCCTTCACGCCCACCGCCCCGGGCACCTACCGGTGGGTGGCCTCCTATGGCGGCGACGCCAACCACGCCCCTGTGAGCACCGCCTGCGGCGAGCCCACCGAGACCGTGGTGGTCACGGCCCTGCCGCCGGCGCCGTCGATCGCGGTCGAAGGCGGGGCCACCGTGCTCAGCCAGCCTGAGCCTGGGGTCTCCGGCATGCAACCACTGACAAGAAACGGTTTACCCTCCTGAGCGTGAACGTCGGTGTCCCACAGGAGACCAAGGAGGGCGAGCACCGGGTCGCCCTCACGCCCGACGGGGCCCAGGAGCTGGTGGCCCATGGTCACCGGGTTCTCTTCGAGCGAGGCGCCGGGCTCGACTCGTCGATCGCCGACGAGGAGTACGCGGCGGCCGGTGCCGACCTGGTGGGGCCCGCCGACGCGTGGGCCGCTGACCTGGTCGTGAAGGTCAAGGAGCCGCAGGCGGCCGAGTTCGCCCACCTCCGTCCCGAGTCGGTGCTGTTCACCTACCTCCACCTGGCCGCCTACCCCAAAGTGGCCGACGCCCTGCTCGGCGCCGGCGTCACCGCCCTGGCCTACGAGACCGTGCAGACCGCCGACGGCGGCCTTCCCCTGCTGGCGCCGATGAGCGAGGTGGCGGGTCGCATGGCCCCCCAGATCGGCGCCCATCATCTGGAGCGCGACGCCGGCGGACGCGGCGTGCTGCTGGGAGGGGCACCCGGCGTGCGCCCGGCCCGGGTCGTCGTGCTGGGGGCGGGCAGCGTGGGCTGGAACGCGGCGTGGATCGCCCAGGGCATGGAGGCCGAGGTCCTCCTGCTCGACAAGAACCTCGAGCGCCTCCGCTGGGTCGACCAGATCCACCGCGGCAGGATCATGACCCTGGCCTCCAACCGCGGCGTGGTGGAGCGGTCGGTGGCCGAGGCCGATCTGGGCATCGGCGCGGTGCTGGTCCCCGGTGGCCGGGCCCCCGTACTCGTCACCGACGACATGGTGGCGGGGATGAAGCGGGGGTCGGTGATCGTCGACGTCGCCGTCGACCAGGGGGGGTGCATCGAAACGACCCACGAGACTACCCACGCCCACCCCACCTACGTGGTGCACGACGTCATCCACTACGCCGTGGGCAATGTCCCCGGAGCCGTGCCGCACACGTCGACCTATGCGCTGGCCGCCGCCACCCTCCCGTACCTGGTGGAGGTGGCGGAGCTGGGCGTGCGCGAGGCGGTGGTGCGCGATCCCGCCCTGCTCCGAGGCGTCACGACCGTCGGAGGCCGGCTCACCAACGCCGCGGTGGCCGAGGCCCTCGACCGTGAGGCCGCCGACCCCCTCGTCTGCCTGGCCGGCTGAAGCGGGGTGGGCCCCGTGGAACCCCTGCCCGGGGAGGTCGAGGAGCTGCTGTCGTGGCTGGCCGCGGAGAAGGGCCGCTCGCCGAACACCCTGGCCGCCTACCGGCGCGACCTGGCTTTCTACGCCACCTTCCTCGCCGACCGGGGCCTGGCTCCCGTCGAGGTCACCGAGGATGTGGTGGAGGCCTATGTGGCCTTCCTGCGGGCGGCCGGACGGGCCCCGTCGTCGGTGGCCCGGGCCCTCGTCTCGGTGCGGGCCCTGCACCGGTTCCTGGCCGAAGGGGGGCGGGCGACGGGAAACCCGGCCGGCCACGTCGGGCCTCCCCGGGTCCCGGCCGAGGCGCCGCGGATCCTGACCGAGCAGGAGGTGTCCACCCTCCTGGGTGCGGTCGTGGGCGACCACAGCGTGGCCCGGCGCGACCGGGCCATCCTCGAGGTGCTCTACGGCGGGGGCCTCCGCGTGTCGGAGCTGGTGGGGCTCGGGCTGGACGACGTCGACCTCCGAGCCGGGCTGCTCCGGGGTGTCGGCCCGGGCTCCAGGCGGCGCGACGTCCCCGTCGGGCAATCGGCGGCCGACGCCCTGGCCGCCTGGCTGACACCGGCGGGACGGGGCTCGCTCACGCCGGGTCGATGGGCCCGCAAGGGCGACGCCGAAGCCGTGTTCCTCAACGCCCGGGGAGGCCGGCTGTCGCGCCAGGGGGCCTGGCGCATCGTCCATCTCCACGGCGACACGGTGGGCCTGGCCGGCACCCTCACGCCACATGTCCTGCGTCACTCGTGCGCCGCCCACATGCTCGACCACGGCGCCGACCCGCGGGTCGTGGAGGAGCTGCTCGGCCACGTGCCGGCCATCACGGCCGGTCCGGCCCGCCTGTCGACCCAACGGCTCCAGCGCGACCATGCCGCGGCGCACCCGCGCGCCTTCGGCGCAAAGCCCCACTAGGCTGGTGCGGTGCCCCATGATGCAGCACTCGCCGGCCCGCGGGCAAAGTTGGCAGAGGAGAGGGACCACCTCTCCCAGCAGCTGACCGACCTCGGCTACGGCCCTGCCGGCCGGTTGTCGTTCGACCACAACTTCGCCGATTCCAGCCAGGTGACGGCCGAGCGGGGCGAGGTCGAGGCCCTGGCCACGTCGCTTCAGGAGTCGCTCGACGAGGTCACCGAGGCCATCGGCAAGCTCGACGCCGGCACGTACGGACTCTGTGAGACCTGCGGCAAGTCGATCACCGCCGCCCGGCTCGAGGCCAAGCCGGCCGCCCGCAACTGCATCGAGTGCGCCTCCCGCCGCTGAACCCCTGATCGCGCCCCCGCACAAGCGGGCGGGAACAGGTTGAGCCGAACGTCATCTTCCCGATACAGGGGGGAAATCGCCCCGAAAGCGGGCCTCTCTAGGGTGCTCCCATGCTCCCCGACGCAGCGCGCCCGGTCCGCCCGTGAGCACGACCATCGACCCACTCGTCGATGTGGAGACGCCGGAGCCCGCGTCGGCCCCGCCACCCCGGAGGGGGCGCTGGATCGACCGCTGGGGTCCCGAGGACCCCGAGTTCTGGGAGTCGACGGGCAAGACGATAGCCAGGAAGAACCTGGCCCTGTCCATCCTGGCCGAGCACACCGGTTTCAGCATCTGGGTGCTGTGGACCATCGTCGTCATCAACCTGGCCAACATCGGGATCACCTTCTCGGTTCCCGAGCTGTTCTGGCTCACCGCCGTTCCCAACCTGGTGGGATCGATCCTGCGCATCCCGTACACCTTCGCCGTCCCCCGGTTCGGCGGGCGGGCCTGGACCACCATCAGCGCCGGGCTGCTGTTCATCCCCGCGTTGCTCCTGGCCATCGTGGTGCCGAGCGGCTGGTTGGCGGGGCTGAGCTCCACCGCCCAGTTCTGGGTGCTGATGGCCTGCGCGGCGACGGCCGGCGTCGGCGGCGGCAACTTCTCGTCGTCCATGGCCAACATCTCGTTCTTCTATCCCGAGGGCAAGAAGGGATTCGCCCTGGGCCTCAACGCCGCCGGTGGGAACCTCGGCGTGGCCTCGGCCCAGCTCCTGGTGCCGTTGGTCATCATCATCGGTGTGCCGTCGGCCGCAGTGAAGCTCACCAATCACGAGGTGCACCTGGCCTATGCCGGCCTGATGTGGCTCCCGCTCATCGCCATCGCCACAATCGGCGCCTGGTTCTGGATGGACAGCCTCACCCAGGCCAAGGCCGACACTTCGTCGTACGTGACGGCGCTGCGCTGCCGCCACACCTGGATCAGGTCGGTCCTCGACATCGGCACCTTCGGCTCGTTCATCGGCTTCTCCTTCACCCTGCCCCTCGTGATCAAGACGACGTTCCCCGAGTTCCTGGCCGGGCACCCCTTCATCGCCACCTACCTGGCCGGCCTCGGCTTCGTGGGAGCGCTGATCGGCTCGGTGTCGCGGCCGCTGGGCGGCTGGCTGTCCGACCGCGTGGGCGGCGCCCGGGTCACCATCGCCGTCTTCGCAGGCATGGCCGTGTTCACGGCGACGGCGATCGTGGGGGTGCAGCAACGCAGCTTCGCCATCTTCTTCGCGTCCTACATGGTGATCTTCCTGCTGGCGGGCATGGGCAACGGGTCGACCTACAAGATGATCCCGTCGATCTTCGCCACCCTCGGTCGCGCCGAGGCCGCGGGGTCGGGAACCGACCCGAAGGCCGTGGCCGTGGAGTTCAAGCGCCGGGCCGCAGCGGTGATCGGCATCGCCGGAGCCATCGGCGCCTTCGGCGGTTTCCTGATCCAGGTTGTGCTGCGCCAGGCGAACCTCGGGGTGTCGGACCTCATCAAGGCGGCCAAGACCCCGGCGGAGAAGGTGGCGGTCGCTGCCGCCCACTCCGACTGGTCGGTCCCCGCCCTGTGGGTCTTCCTCGTGTCCTACCTGGTGTTCGGTGCCGTCACCTGGCTTGTGTACCTGCGCAAGCCCCCCGCCGACACCGACGAGAGCAGCGGCACCCAGAGCCTGGCCCACGCCTCGGTATAGGGAAGGTCAACGCGCGGGCGATGGGGTGACGAGCCATCCGCATGGGCGTGTGGATGCAAGTATGTGGGTAGAGTGCATTGGAACATAGAGGGCGGGTCTTCATCCGAAGTTCTTCGGTCCGCGGCAAACGGGGGTGGGGTGACTAATCTCGCATGGTAGGTCCCCGGGAAATGTCGCCGCCGGTCGACGCTGCGACTGTTGGGGTTCTCACCACTGCCCGGCCTGATGATCACACCGTGTTGGAATTTCAGGGGATTGTCGGCCCCGGCTGGTCCAACAACGGTAGCCTGGCCGGTCCAACGCCTTTCCAACACATGCTGAGAACGAGTCTCCACCCGTTCCCCAGAGTTTCCAACAGTACGCGAAGGCAACCCATCACATGAGCTTGAGT
>JBPCJV010000017.1:0-6887 GCA_051004925.1 Acidimicrobiales bacterium
ATCACCAGGGACTGACCGGGAAGAAGTTCCTCGGAGTAGACCACCTTGGGCTCCTTGGCCGCCAGCCGGGCCAGGGCCCGCACGCTGACGGCCACGGTGCCCACGGCGAGCCACCTCCGGGAGCCGCCCAGGAGGCCCTTGGCGACGGCCATCCGGGTGAGGGTGCGCAGCATCAGACCCTGCGGATCTCGATGGTGGTGGTCTGGCGCTTGCCTCTGCGCTTGCCGAGCAGGAACACCACGCCGATCACCACGACGGCCACGACACCGGCCACGACGACGGCCATGCCCTTGGCCGACTCTGCGGCCGATTCGACGTCGCCCTCGAGCTCGCCGAACTTGGCCTCGATGTCGGCTCTGGTGATCCGGTCACCGGGGCCGCTGGGGGTCACCGACGATCTTTCGGCTGTCCGGTGCCGGCCTTTAGGGCACCGACGGCGACGGCCCCGCACACCACGACGGCGCACAGGTACGGCACGAACTTGAGGTGCCCACGGAACGCCGATCCCGTCTCGTCCTGGAGGAGGCGCAGGCCGCCGAGCACGAGCAGGAGGATGCCGGTGCCGGCGACCAGGATACCCGCGGCGCCGAGGGCGACGAAGCGCCCGACGCCCTTGAGGGGCTCGACCGTCTCCTGCTTGACGTAGGCCGCGACCATCGTGGCGATCTCGCGCAGCAAGGTGGGAACGTCGCCGACCCCGTCGCTCGTCTGCTTGTTCGTCTCGGCCACCCGATGTCCTCCACGGCATCCGCCCGACCGGGTCCTACCCGGCGAAGCGACCTTCCTACCGTCCTCCCACCCGATACGCAAGCACGAGGACTTCGTCGTCGGGCCAGGGAGACGGTCGCCGCCTCCCACCTCGCTCCCCCGCTCGATGAGGACGATGCCGAGCAGGCCGTCACCGGCGAGACAGGTCCGCATCGTCGTCCTCGCTCATCCGGGCCGGGGTTGGGGCGGGAGGGGGCTGATGTCGGCGGGGGGCGGTGCCTGGGGCCAGGTGGCCAGGGCGCTCACCACCCGGTCCTGGAGGCCCGTCCCTGCCGAGTCGCGGGGCAGCTCGTTGGCCAGCAGGGAGAACTGCAGGGGGCGCCCGTCGAGGGACGTGGTCCAGCCGCTCAGGGCGGTGACACCCTGGAGCGATCCCGTCTTGGCCCGGACCCGTCCCTCCGCCGGCGTCGACGCGAATCGCCGGGCGAGGGTGCCGTTGCGCCCGGCCACCGGCATGTTCCTGCCCAGGTCGCCGTTCTCGCCGCTGCGGGCAAGGGTGGACTGGAGGGAGTCGCAGGTGAGGCGGTCCGACCGGTCGAGCCCCGACCCGTCGGCCGACGTCAGGCCGTCGACGGGTAGCTTCAGCGACGCCAGCGTCTCCTTCACGACGGCCAGGCCGGCCGTCGTCGTGCCCCCCGACCCGAACCGGACCCCCATCTCCTTCACCAGCGACTCGGCGGCCAGGTTGTCGCTCTCCTGGAGCATGACCCCGACCATGTCGGCCATCGACGGGGAGTCGATGGACGTGATGACGGCCCCCGGTTGGGCCCGCCCCTCGCTCGCCTCGCGGCCGACGGTGACGCCGCGGGCTTTCAGGAGGGCGGTGAGCACGGCGGCCCCTTTGGTGGCGGGCGCCGGGGCGGGAACGGTTCGCGGCCGCCACTCCACGAAGCCGCCGTTTACGGTGAGCGCGCTCTGCGGGCCGATCTCGCCCAGCGCGGCGTACGTGGGGTTCCAGGTGGGCACGTAGCGCTGGGTGTCGTAGCGGCTCTCGTCACCGACCACCCCACCCTCGATGCGCCGGACGCCGGCGGCCACCACCCGGTCGGCCAGGGTCTCCATCGAGGTCGACAGCCGCGGACTGTTGTTGTAGCCCGCCACCAGGGCGAAGTCGGCGGTGGCCAGGAGCGGGTCGCCACCCCCGACCAGCCAGAGGTCGCCCGACACCGCGCCTCCCACGGGAGGGGCACCGGCGCGGACCTCGGTGGTGAGGTGGGAGTCGCCGCCGAGGCGGGCCAGGACGGCGGTGGCCGTCTCCAGCTTCATGGTGGACGCGGGAATGAGGGCGACTGTGGGGTTCTGGCTGAACACCGTGCGCCCGTCGGGGTCGCGCACGGACAGGCAGGCCTGGCCGGGCGGGCCGCCGGTGTCGTTCATGACCGGTCCCAGCGTCGATGCCAGGCGACGATCGCCGATGATCCCGGTGACGAAACCGGGCACCCGGCGGAGGCTGAGAACGGGCGTGACCGGCACCGAGGTGGGAGGGTCGGCGGCCGTGGCTGCGGGCACGCCGGGCGCGACCACGGCGATCAGGGCGACGAGGGCGAACCCGGCCGGCGCCCGGTGCTGCTTGCGGTTGCGCACGGCGCAAGGATAGGGGCGAGGCCACCACGCGAATGCAGCATGGGCCCGCCGGCCTGTGGCCGACCCCTGAGCAGCGTGGCTCAGGGTTCGAGGGCGGAGCGGAACAGGTCGCGGAGGTGCTCGAGGCGGGCTTCGAGCATCTCGGGGGCCAGCGGGTCACGCTCGATGAGCACGCCGAGGAACTGGGCGTCGCTGAAGTAGCTGAGGAGGGCCCCGTACATGGTGAGCAGGAGCTGCTCGGGGTCGTGGTAGCGGAGGCGGCCGGCGGCCATCTCCCGTTCGAAGAACCCCACGGCGCGTGCGACGAGCGGGCGCAGGCCGTCGCCGAGCTGGGTGGCCATGCGGGTTCCGCCCTCGAGCGCCTCGCGCCGGGCCAGGCGGACCAGCTGAGGGTGCTGCACGAAGAACTGGAAACCGGCGGTGAGGATGCCGTCGACCTGCCGCCAGCCCTGGCGGGGGGCCTCGCTGGCCTCCTGCACCCGACGGAACCAGTCGATCAGGGCGCCTTCGAAGACCTCGCGGTAGAGCTCCTCCTTCGACGGGAAGTGGTGCAGGAGGCTGGGGCGGCGGATGCCCACGGCGGCGGCGATGTCGTTCAGCGACGTGCCGTCGTAGCCGTGCTCGGCGAAGCAGCGCAGTGCCTCGGCCAGGATGGCCTGCCGGGTGCCCGATCCCGCCGGATGGCCAGTCGCTACCGCCATTGTCCTTTAGGCATGCAGGAAGTGGGAGCGACGACAGGCGGCATTTGGCGTCAGGCTACCAGTGAACCGGATTACAGCCTACCTACCGGTAGGTAGTACGGTTGCGCTCATGTTCCGATCTCCCCTCCTGGCCCTGATCCTTGCGGCTGCGGTGACCCAGCTGGGCATCTTCGTCACGACCATCTACCTCCACCGAACGCTGTCCCACAAGGCGATCAACCTGTCGCCTGGCATCACGATGTTCTTCCGGGTGGTCACCTGGATGACCACCGGGATCCGGCCCCGCCAGTGGGTCGCCGTCCATCGCAAGCACCACGCCCACTCCGACGAGGAGGGCGACCCCCACTCGCCCGTGCTCGAGGGCTTCAACCAGGTGCAGTACGGCAACCTGTTCCTGTACAAGCGGGCTGCGGGCGATCCTGCGCTCGTCGCCCGGTACGCGCGTGACCTGCCGCCCGACCGCTCCGACAAGCTCCTGTTCGATCACGCCCTGCTCGGCCTGGGCATCGGCATCGTCGCTTTGTGCATCATCCTCGGGCCGTGGCTCGGCCTCATGGCCGCCGGCATCCACGCCGTGTCCTACCTGCTGCTGAGCGGCGCGGTGAACGCCATCGGGCACCGGTTCGGCCGCCAGCCCCACGACGGCACCCTCGCGGGCAACTCGCAGTGGCTGGCGTTCCTCACCGCCGGCGAAGGGCTGCACAACAACCACCACGCCGCGCCCACGTCGGCCCGCCTGGCCCTGAAGGCGGGCGAGATCGACCCCGGTTGGTGGGTCGTACGGCTGCTGCAGCGCGCGGGGTGGGCCAAGATCCGCCACGAACGACCAGTCATGGCCCGCGCTGCCTGACGGTTCTCCGCTGGGTCAGGCGCCGATCAGCTGGCCACGATGATGACGACGCCGATGATCACCAGGATCGACAGGACGATGTTGATGTAGGCGAGGATCCGGGCCCATTTGACCTGACCCTCGCCGCCGAGGCGGCCACCCGAGGCCTGGATCTCCTTGTCGGCTCCGTTGGCCAGGATCAGGGCGACGATCGACAGCACCAGCCCGAGCACGAAGTACGACAGGATGGCGCAGACGAGCGCCCCCGTGGCCTTGCCCGAGGTGGTCTGGCCGCTGTAGTCCCCTGCGGGAGGGGGGGGCGCCGGCGGGGCCGACGATGTCGGCTCCGGCGGCGGTGCCGCTGCCGGTTGCTCTCCGGGGGGCGGTGTGTCGCCGCTACCGCTCCCGCCGCTGTCCTGTCCGTACCAGGTCATGTCAGCCCCCCACGAGCTTGCGGGCGGCGGCGGCGATGTGGTCGGCGTCAATACCCGCCGCGGCCACGACCGCCTCGGGGGTCCCCGAACCGGGCATTCCCGACACGGCCAGGCTCACCACCCGGGTGTGCATGTCGGCGTCGGCGAAGACCTCGCGAACGGCATCGCCGAGCCCGCCCTCGGGCCAATGGTCCTCGACCACGATCACCCGGTTGTTGGACGCGGCGGCCGCCGACTGCAGGGTGGCGGCGTCGATGGGCTTCACCGAGTAGGCGTCGACCACCCGGGCCGACAGGCCCTCGGTGCTGAGGGTGTCGGCCGCCTTGAGGGCCTCGTGCAGCGTGATCCCCGCGCCGACGATGCACACGGCGTCGTCGTCGGACTCCCGGACGACCTTGGCCCCGCCGATGGTGAAGGTCTCGTCCGGGTCGTAGAGCACGGGCATGGCCCCCCGGGTGGTGCGCATGTACCGGATGCCACCGACGTCGGCCATGGCCGCCACCAGGGTGGCCGTCTGGTTGGCGTCGGAGGGGTAGAGCACGGTGGACCCGTGGACGGCCCGGAAGGAGGCGAGGTCCTCGAGGCCCATCTGGGAGGGGCCGTCCTCGCCGATGGAGACGCCGGCGTGCGACCCGACGACGCAGATGTCGGCCTGGCTCACCGCGCCCATGCGCACGAAGTCGTAGGCCCGGGCCAGGAAGGCGGCGAAGGTGGACATCCAGGGCTGCCAGTTGCGCACCTGCAGGCCGATCCCGGTGGCCAGGAGCTGGCACTCGGCGATGTAGCACTCGACGTACCGGTCGGGGTGCGCCTCCCGGAAGATCTCGGAGTAGGTGGAGTTGGACACCTCGCCGTCGAGGGCGATGACGTCGCCCCGGGCCTTGCCGAGGGCGGCCAGCGCCTCGCCGTAGGCCTTGCGGGTGGCGACCTTGTCGCCGCCCTTCTCCCAGGTGGGAAGCTCGAGATCTCCCTCGGTGGGAAAGGCGTGCGGCGTGCCGCCGCGGGGCTTGGGCGGGGTGACGGTGATGTCGCGGTCGCCGCCCAGGGCCTCCATGGCCTCCTCCCAGTCGGGAACCGGCTTGCCGTGGGCGCCGAGCTGGTCCTCGACGGAGGGGATGCCATGGCCCTTGTGGGTGCGGGCGAGGATCACCGTGGGCTGGCCCTTGTGGGCTGCCGCCCTGATGTAGGCATCGTTGACCTGCCCGACGTCGTGGCCGTCGATCTCGATGGTGTGCCACCCGAAGGCCTTGGCCCGGGCCGCGTAGGTGTCGAGGTCCCAGCCCAGGCGGGTCGGTCCCGACTGGCCGAGGCGGTTGACGTCGACGATGGCGCAGAGGTTGTCGAGGCCCCAGAAGGAGGCGGCCTCGAAGGCCTCCCACATCGAGCCCTCGGCCATCTCCGAGTCGCCGCAAAGGACCCACACCCGGTAGGGAAGTCGGTCGAACTGCTTGCCCGCCAGGGCGACGCCCACGCCGATGGGCAGGCCCTGGCCCAGCGACCCGGTGGCCACGTCGACCCACGGCAGATCGGGCGTGGGGTGGCCCTCCAGTCGGCTCCCGAGCGTGCGGTAGCCCTCGAGCTCCTCGGCCGTGACCGCGCCCACGGCGCGGAAGATGCCGTAGAGCAGGGGCGAGGCGTGGCCCTTGGAGAAGATGAGGTGGTCACCCGAGGGGTCGTCGGGGTTCTCGAAGTCGTAGTGCAGGTGGGCGTCGATCAGCACCGCCATGAGGTCGGCGGCCGACATCGAAGAGGTGGGATGGCCGGATTTCGCTGCTCCAGAGCAGCGCACCGCCTCCACCCGCAACTGCTGGCCCAGTTCCTGCCACCGCTCGTTCTCGTTCATCGACGCTGCCTCCCGGTCGTGGCCGTTCCCGGCTCGGGGCTGTGTTGTACGGGCCGGTCGGTGGCCGCCCCTCATAGCCGCCCGCCATCCTACGATCTTCGCGGCGGTGGCGACCACGTGGGGTGCCGGAGGAGGTTCTCGGGCACCCACGGGACTACCGTCGGGGCATGGACATCCTTGCTGCCGTGTTCGTCGAGGGCATTGAACAACGCCAGGTCGTCGGCCCCTCCACGAGGATCGACCTCACCGGCATCATGTTCTCCCTCGTCGCTCCCACTCCCCCGCCGGTGTCGCTGTCGCCGCACCTCGTCGTCATCGTCCGGTGCCCGCCCGACGAGGTCGGGCCCGCCACCCTGGAGGTCGAGTTCCTCGACGCCGCCGGCGCCCAGGTGGCCCGCAGCGTGCAACCGGTCAACGTCGAGCCCGGCAAGTTCGGCCGCCTCCTCGTGAAGGGCGATCTGACCTACGAGGACTACGGCACCATCGAGGCCCGCTGCCGCATCGTGGGCGCCCCCGATCAGGGCGCCGGGGTCGTCGTGCCCCTCACCCTGCTCCCGGCACCGTGAGCGAGGCGAACGACGCGACACCGAGCGGAGCGAGACGGGAGGCGCCGAGCGACCTCCCGGTCTTCGCCGCGGCCATGTCGCAGCACCCGGAAGCGGCGGTAGCCACGGGAGAGGTGGTCGGCGAGGTGCTCGAGGCCATGGCCGCGAGCACCCGCCCACCGG
>JBPCJV010000018.1:0-3571 GCA_051004925.1 Acidimicrobiales bacterium
ATGCTGACCCTGCCTTTTGGCGGCTGCGCCGCCGGGCCGGCGGGCCCAGGCGGCTGCCGGCCCGTCTTGAAGTCGACCAGCTCGATGCGCCCGTCACGCTCGTACACGGCGTCGATGCGGCCCCGCACCACGTGTTGGCCCAGGGCCAGCACGAAGGGGGCCTCGACCCGGGTGGGATGGAGGTCGGCCCACGGACCGGCCAGGAACGACGCCTTCAGGTTCTCGGCCCGGTCGGCGGCTGCCCGCCCCGCGCCGGACCGGGACCCCCATGCCGCCGCGGGTGCACTCTCGTGGGGCTCGATCAGCGAGAGCTGGCGTTGCTCGCGTAGCTCGATCCAGCGGTGGACCTCGATACCCAGTCGTGCCGCGTTCGAGGAGCGACGGGGCAGCGGGCGCACGACCGTCCAGAAGAACTGCTTCGGGCAGCGGGCGAAGGTGACCAGGTCGGTGACCGACACCGCGCTCGGTGCCCGCCGGCCGGCGGGCGGAGGGCTGCTGGCGTCGGGCGACCCACCGAAGGCGTCGAGCCGGAGCTGGGTCGGGGCCCCGTTCGCCGTCGCAACCGGTGGCGGCTCGGGCCCGGCCGCCGCAGGAGTCCGGTGCCGGGCGGCGGCCGCGGCGCGGTGGCGCTCCTTGGTCACCACGGCGGGGTCGATGGTTGCCGGCTCGTGACGGAACCGCTCGGTGACCAGGTCGGACTGGGCGGCGACGAAGTCGTAGAACCGGGACGGGCCCTGGGGCTCGGCCGGGCCCCGGTACCATTGGGCGGCCGAGAGCACGAGGTGGCGCCGGGCTCGGGTGGCGGCCACGTAGAGCAGGCGCCACTCCTCGTCGTCGCGGCGGCCGCGGATGGCCTCGTCGATCTCGGCGCGCGTCGCCGTGGCCGGGTCGGGGATGCCGTCGTCCTCCCGCAGCCACCAGGGGAGGGCCGAGGAGTTGGACAGGGCGTTCTCGCCCACCCGGCTGTCGGGAAAGATCTGCGACCGGCCACTGCCGGCCAGCCCGGGCACGTGGACCACGTCGAACTCGAGCCCTTTGGCCTGGTGGATGGTCATGACCTTGACCGCGTCGGTGTCGGTGGTGTGCGCCTCGGCGATGTCCTCGTCGGACTCGTCGAGCAGCTGCAGGTACTCGACGAAGGCGGGAAGGCCGGGGTTACCCTCGACGGGGGCGAAGCGGGAGGCCAGGTCGCCGAAGCGCAGGAGGTTCTCGCGGCCCTTCTCGCCCGCCGCCCGCCAGAGGCCGGTGCGTTCGAGGACGGTCTCGGCCAGGTCGGCGACAGGGAGGCTCTGGGCCGCCTGGGCCAGGGCCTGGCGCTCGGAGCAGAACCGGGCCAGCCGCTCCCGGGCGGCTGGTGTGAGGTCGTCGACACCGTCGAGGTCGGCCAGGGCCTCGGCCAGCCCCGTCACCCCGCTCGGAGGGCCGCTCGGGCCCCGCGCCCGGGGTGGCGGCACCGCCTCGGTGGCGTCGTCGGCGGCGTCCCGCCGCCGTTCCCGCAGCACGCGGCCGTGGCGGCTGAGGGCGGCGAGGTCGCGCCGGCCCACGGCGTAGCGGGGGCCCATGAGGACGCGCAGCAGGGCGACGGGCGAGGACATGTCGGCCAGCACCTCCAGCCACGCCACCACGTCGACCACCTCGGGACGGTCGAGCAGGCCGCTGGCCCCGATCACCTCCACCGGCACGTCTCGTTCCTCGAGGGCGTCGACGATCGGGCGGATGAGACGGCGCTTGCGGCACAGCACGGCGGTACCGCCGTAGGGGGCGCCCCGGGCGGCGATGTCGGCGGCGATGGTGGCGGCCTCCTCGGCGTCGTCGGCCGCCAGGAAGCACTCGATGGTGGTGTCCGGCGCACCGGGAGCGGGCGCCAACTCCTTGGGCAGGTGCTCGGCGACCTGGCCCTGGATGCGGTTGGCCAGGGCCACGAGCCGGGGACCGAAGCGGAAGGTGGTCTGGAGAGGCAGCGCCGAGCGCGGCGGGAAGTGCTCGTGGAAGCGGAGGATGTTGGCCAGGTGGGCGCCCCGGAAGCCGTAGATCGACTGCATGTCGTCGCCCACGGCGGTGATCGCAGCGGCCCGGCGGCCCACGCCGTCACCGTCGCCGTTGTGCTGCGGGTCGGCGTCGGCCGTGCCGTAGAGCAGCTCGAGCAGCCGCCGCTGGGCGAAGTTGGTGTCCTGGTACTCGTCGAGCAGCACCACCGGGTGCTGCCGTCGGTAGGCCTCGGCCACGTCGGGGTTCTCGGTGAGCAGGCGCACGGCGAGGGCCACCTGGTCGCCGAAGTCGAGGAGGTTGCGGGCCCGCTTGCGCCGTTCGTAGGCGGCCACCACCTGGCACAGCTCGAGGCGCTTGGCCGCCTGCTCCCGCATGGGTGCCCAACGCCCCTCGGCGATCACCCGACGGCAGTCGGCCTCCACCGCCTCCACCGACACCAGGTGGTCGGCGCCGCGCGACGCCAGGTCGAGGGCGTCGTTGAGCAGGATCTGGGGCGAGAGAGTCGCCCGGCGCTGGAAGCGGAACTCGTCGAACACGGCGAACAGCAACTGCCACGACTGCGCCCGGTTGAGCACCTGGGTTCCGGGGTCGAGGTCGAGCTCGAGGCGATGGTCGGCCACGAGGGAAGCTCCGAACGAGTGGTAGGTGGCGACGGTGACGTCGGCGTCGGGCCCCAGGACCTCGCGCACCCGTTCCTTCAGGTTCCTGCCCGCCTTGTTGGTGAAGGTGAGCCCGAGGATCTCGTCGGGGCGGCACCGCTGCGACTCGACCAGCCAGAGGATGCGCTGGGCCATCACCGTGGTCTTGCCCGTGCCCGCCCCGGCCACCACTAGGAGGGGGGCGAGGGGAGCGGCGATCGCCTTCCGCTGCTCGGGCGTGGGGGTGAGCGTCACGCGTCGATCGCCGTCATGCGGCCCTCGTCCTGGAGCGGGCAGAGGCGGTGGAACGAGCAGAGGCGGCAGTTGGCTTCGACGGAGGGCTCGAACTCCTCGGCCAGGATGCGGCCGGCGGTGGCGTCCACCCGGGCTTCGGTGGTGGCCTCGTGGTCGTCGGTCACCGGCTGGTCGAAGGCGTGCATGGTGCGCAGGTAGAGGAGCCGCAGCTGGGTGGGGGGCCCGAGGGCGACCAGGTCGGGGTCGCGGCCGGCGGCCAGGTGATAGATGGCCAGCTGCACGTCGTCGGCGACGGCGTCGGGGCGGGGTTCGCCCCGCCCTGTCTTGTAGTCGACGATGCGGATGCCCACGCCGTCGTCGGCCCGGTCGACGCGGTCGATGAACCCGGTGAGGCGGTGCCCGCCCGCCTCCACCTCGAAGCGGCGCTCGACGGCGAGGACCTCCGGCGCCAGGCGTTGGTCGCCGCCCTCGGCCTGCCACCAGGAGTCGAGCATGGCGAAGTAGTCGCGGCGGGCCTCCTCGACCTGGGGCCGGTAGCGGGCGATGTCGTCGCGCCACATGCGCTCGGCGAGGGCCTGGAGCCCCTCGCGCGTGTTGGGCACCGCCTGCTGACCCGAGCGGTTCCCCGAGCGGGAGACCGGGTCGGGGTCGCAGAAGGCGGCCAGCACCTCGTGCACGAGGCTCCCGAG
>JBPCJV010000019.1:0-3578 GCA_051004925.1 Acidimicrobiales bacterium
GGGTGGGTCGCTGCGAAGGATGATGGCGAGCATCTCGTCCAGCACTTCGCGAAGGCGCGTAGGCGGAAACACCGGATCGTCGTCCTGTGATGAGGTGATCTCTCGCTCCGTGAACACGTCCGTCCACTGGCGTACGGGTGCCCCCTGCGCCACGAGTGTTGCAACGGGGACGACATGCTGGGCCGGAACGACGGAGTGAACGACGGAATGGGGGATTTCATAGAGAGATCCGGCATGGTGATCACGGCTCCCGACCGGCGTCAGGTGGGAATGCCCGAGGAATCGTGGGACGCGGTTGGATGTACGCCAGCTCGGGTACTGGTAGTGACGCCTCGTCATGCTCCCGGCGGTCTCTGCGTCACACAGGGAGTATCGCGATTCAGTCAAGGTTCCGATGAGTACAAATGACCGCAACGTCGTAACGTGGTTGTGCATGTCAACGTCGCCGGCTTCAGATTGACGCCAAACGTGGAGCCGGAGAAGCTGAGTCTCGTCGGAGAGAAGGATGATCTTGTCGAAGCCATTACGATGAGTTTGCGACCGACCGGCCACTTCTCGCAAGACTTCGTTGTCCCGACTCAGGGAACGCAAGACGTCGACGATAACGTCGAGCGTGGGACCGTCACTGCTCAGCAGAGTTCGGGTAAGGTCTTCGAAGGGCGCTGAGGGTGACCGGGCTCCCGCTCCGAGCATGAGGCGGAAGCTACCAGACGGTGCAATCCAGTCGACCCGTCTTGCCCGGGATTCAGCCCTTCCCCCGGGCCGCCTCCCGCAGTTCGGCGGCCGTGACCTCCGGCCGGGTGTCGTTGATGAAGGCTCCGCCGCCGATCTCCGAGCCGGCGAGGTACTTGAGTTTGGTGGCGGTGCGGTGCGGTGGCATGAACTCGATGTGGAGGTGGCTCACCGACTGCCACCGGCCGCGGTCGGTGGGCGACTGGTGCATGGCCATCACGTACGGCAGGCGGAACCCGAAGAGGCGGTCGTAGGCGGCGAGGACGACCTTGAGCACTGCAGCCAGGTCGGCCCGTTCGTCACCGGTGAGGTCGAGGAGGCTGGGGGCGTGCCGCTCGGCCGTCACCTGGATCTCGTAGGGATAGCGCGCGGCAAAGGGGACGAAGGCCACGAAGCTGCGGTTCTGGGCGACGATCCGCACGCCGTCGGCCCGCTCGCGGGCCACCACGTCGCAGAAGACACAGGTGCCGACGGCGTCGAGGTGGGTGGCCGCCGTCGTGAGCTCCAGCCGGGGCCGGGGCGGCACCTCGGGGTAGGCGTAGATCTGGCCATGGGGGTGGTGCAGGGTCACGCCCATGGCCTCGACCCGGTTCTCGAAGATCAGCACGTACGCCACGTCGTCGCGGCGTCCGAGGGCGGCATAACGGTCGGTCCACACGTCCACGATCCGCGCGATCTTGCCCAGCTCCATGTCCGAGACCTCGAGGTGGTGGTCGTCGGAGTACACGACCACCTCGTTGGCGCCGTACGACGGCTGCACCTCGTACAGCGGCGACGGAGCCACGTCGGGAGCGGGAGGGTCGGCGACGAGCGACGGGAATCGGTTCTCGAACACGACCACGTCGAACGCGGGCAAGTCGATCTCCGTGGCCGGGTGCCCCGGGCGCGTGGGGCACAGCGGGCAGTGCTCCTCGGGCGGGAGGAACGTGCGGTCCTGGCGGTGGCCGGCGAAGATGCGCCACTCGCCCGTGGTCGGGTCGCGGCGCCGCTCGGTCACCCGTGCTCCCGCGGGCTCCTGGTTCCCCGGTCACCGCGGCGATCCGCGGCGACGAGATGCCGGGCCACCACGCTGCCGATGTAGCCGGCACCGCCCACGACCAGGTTTCTCAACGAGCTCCGGTGCGGTCGGCGTCGTCCATGGGCTTGCAGGATACGGGGCCACTGATCACCCCAGCCTCACGTGGTGAGGGCGAAGGCCCGCACGAGGTCGTCGGGAGCGACCGTCGCCCGCAGATACCGCCAAGGCCGGCCCTCGCCCCGACGTTCCTGGTACACGAGGTGGACGAGGCCCTCGTCGAACACGGCAGTGCCGTGACCGTTCTCCCCCCGGCCCCGCCAGCCGGTCGGCGGTACCACCGCGCCCAGCACCGAGTAGGGCCCGGTGACGCGCTCGGCCGCGGCCAGCAACAGCCGCTGACGGTGGCCCGCAGGACGGTCGGGCAGGAAGCACACCGCGGTGAGCAGCATCAACCCCGAACCGGGGAGGCGGAGCAGTTGCGGGCCCTCCAGGCCCCACTCGTATCCGGGCTGGCCAACCTGGTTGTGGAACGGCACCCCGGGGTGGTCGAGGATGCACCCGAGGCGCTCCCACGGCCCGTCCCACGAATCCGTCGGGCTCACGGCGAGGTACAGGTCGGGCTGACCGACCACGGTCATGGCCGCATAGGTGAGGTAGCGCCGGCCGTCGACCTCGACGGCGTCGGGGTCGTAGACGCCCGCCTCGCCGGCCCCTGGCTCGGAACCGAGCCCGATCCCGGTACGCACGAACGTGGTGCCGCCGTCGTGGGAGACGAGGTGCTCGATGCGCCCGCCGAGGATGTTGAAGTTGTGCTGGAGGAACATGTGCAACGTGGCGCCGTCGGCGACGACGCCGGGGGCGCTGGGGTGGCGGATGAAGTCGACGCCCCGCAGTACCGACGGCGGCTCCTCCCGCCACGGACCGGCCAGCGCCGGCGCCCGCAGGTGGAGGATCTCGACGCCCTGGGGCACCCCGCACCCGGTGCCGAACAGGTGCCACCCCTCGCCGTCGAACACCGGCGAGGGGTCCTTCACATCGGGGTGCCGCCGGGGCTCGTGCGGGGGGTCGTGGCGGACGACGGGCAGCGCCGCCCCGGGGACCGGTGACGGGGTCACACGCGCCCGTCACCCCGCTCATGGGGCCGCTCGGGCCCCAGGGCGCGCTCGGGCCCCTGCGGCGCGCTCCTCACGCCGCCAGCATAACGGCGCGTCAGGCGGCGAGGCTGTCCGGCAGGATCCTCTGCACGAACCCGGCGCTGGCCTCGCTGGGCCGCTGCTGCTCGCCCATGAGGGCGTCCATCACCAGCAACGATCCGGTGAGGGCAGGGATGGCCCACTGCAGGGCGTTCAGCTTGCGCTGTGCGGCGGCCACGTCCGGCGGCGTCTCCGCCGACGGGTCGGTGCCGCCCTCGACGGGGACGTCGCCCGCCTGGATCATTTTCTGGCCCAGCGCCCGGGCGTAGGCGGTGGCGGCGAGGGCGCCGACGGTCACGGCCGTCTTGGCGATGGCCGTCGAGGCCACGTTCTTCTGCCCGGCGATCCGCCCCTTGTTGCCGACGGTTAGGACCGCGGCACCGGCGAGGTGGGCGCCGATGGCGGCCAGGTTCACCGGTGTCCACCGGCTCCAGCCGGCGTTGGCCACCCGGGCCCGCTGCCCTGCCGGGTCGACCTCGGCCGCCGCGCCGTTGACCCCGATGGCTCCCATCAGGGATCCGCCGAACCACGCGGCTAAACCCACTTCCGAGAGCGGCCGTCCGGTCGTTTTTCGCTTGCTCATTGTTGACCTCCGTGCCTAGGGCCCGGGCGGCCCGCGGCGCGGGTCCCGGATG
>JBPCJV010000020.1:0-9027 GCA_051004925.1 Acidimicrobiales bacterium
AGCGGCCCCGTGAGCGGGGCGGTCCTGGGCCCGAGCGGCCCCTTGAGCGGGGCGGTCCTGGGCCCGAGCGGCCCCTTGAGCGGGGCGGTCCTGGGCCCGAGCGGCCCCTTGAGCGGGACGGCCCCGGGCCCGAGCGGCCCCTTGAGCGGGACGGCCCTGGGGCCGGGCACCGGGCCCCTCAACCCCGCCACGGTCGGGTCAGGCCCGTTGCCCGAGCTCCGCGCCGGGTTCTCCACCGGGGGGCGAGCACTGCGCGCAGGCGCACCACGAGCGCAGGGTGGGCCACGTGTAGATCCCCGTCGTGTGGCCGTCGTTCCAGTGCAGGTTCAGCCCCCAGTTGCCCACGTTCTCCGCCGTCTCGATGCGCAGGGGGTCCGGCGCTCCGGGCAACGGCCAGGCCGCCCCGCCCTGCTGGCGCACGCCCCGGCACTGGGCACACGGGCAGTTGGCCCGCAGCTCCGCGAGGCCGAAGCGGGTGACGTGGTCGTCGTCCCAGACGATCGACACACCGCGATCGCGCTCGATGTCGACCTTCAGGGGTGCCGGCGCTTCCACCAGCAGACCTTGGCACACAAGCCCGATTGGGCACACCAGCCCGACGACGGGGCACGATTGACGCCATGGCCGCACCCGAGGACCGCCCCATCGACGCCACCCCCCTGCACACCGCGGACCTGCCGGCGACTCCGCAGCGCGATCGCAACATCCCCGCCACCGCGTGGGTCGAGGCCCCTGCCGAGCTGCTCGCCCTCGGCGACGACATCGGCCGTCCCCTCATCGCCTACAAGCGGCGCATCGGCCCCTGGCTGCTCTGGCGGGCGGGGCCGGCGGTCCGCGCCGACGCCCGGTACCTGGCTCTGGCCGACGACGACCTGTCGCAGCAATGGAGCTTCCGGCTCTTTGCCGACGGCAGCGGCGAGGGGGTGGGCCCCGACGGCATCGCCCACACACGCTTCCGCACGTGGAAGGAGTCGCTGCGCGACACCCGGCCGGAGATCAAGGCCCGTTGACGAACGCGCCGCGGAGAGCAGGACCCGCTGGCGACGTGCCTCCCGAGATGACTACTCCTCCTCGGTGGCGAGCAGGTCGGCGCTGGCCGCGACCGCCGTCGCCGTGGCCGCGGCCCGCTCGATCACGGTGGCCACGTAGCGGTCGGCGCTGGCCTGGCCGGGCAGGGGTGGCCGGCCCAGCGAGCGCAGCAAGGCCGTCGGGTCGGCGGCGGGTGTGATGGGCTCGGGAACGCCCGCGTCGGGCACGGTGCGCCAGAAGTCGACGGGGCTGGGCCCGGCGTCGGGGCTGCCGCCGCTGCGGCGGGCCGACTTCGGGTTGCGGCGCCCGGACTTCATGCCGCCTCCTCGCGATCGGACGTGGGCGTGTCCTGCGGATCGGCGGTGAGCAGGCTGTCGGGACGCAGGCCCAGGGCCACCCGGAGCTGGTCGGGGTTGAGGTCGGCGAGGGTGCTCGACTTGGGCAGCACCAGGTCGGCGATGTGGCGCTTGCCCGCCACCACCGCCTCCACCCGTTCGTCGACGGTGCCAGGGCACACCAGGCGGTGCGACACCACCGTTAGCTGCTGGCCGATGCGCCACGCCCGGTCTCGGGCCTGGTCCTCGACCGCCGGGTTCCACCAGCGGTCGTAGAGCACCACGTGGCTGGCGGCGGTGAGGTTGAGCCCGGTGCCGCCCGCCTTGAGCGACAGCACGAGGACGCTCGGGCCTTCCCGACCCTGGAACTCGGCGATGAGGCGGTCGCGGCTGTCGCGCGTGAGGCCCCCGTGGTAGCAGCCGATGGCCATGCCCTTGCGTTCGGAGAGATGCTCGGCCAGGCGCTTGCCCCACTCGGCGAAGTGGGTGAACACCAGCACCTTCTCCCCCGCGGCGAAGACCGAGTCGACGATCTCCTCCAGGCGGGCCAGCTTCCCCGAGCGACCGATGAGGGAGCGGCCGTCGTCCTGGTAGGCGGCGGGGTGGTTGCAGATCTGCTTGAGGGCGGTGATGGCGGCCAGGATGTCGCAGGGACGCCGCTCGTCGTCGGCGGCTCCCATGAGGCGATCGAGCACGGCCTGGTAGAGGCCGACCTGCTCGGTGGTCATGGTGCAGTGGTCGAGCTCGTCGATCTTGTCGGGCAGCTCGGCGGCCACCGATGGTTCGGCCTTGGTGCGGCGGAACAGCAGGATCCCGTTGAGGGCCCGCAGGGCGCCTTCGGCCCGCCCGCCGGTGTCCTGGCTCTGGGCGGTGAGCTGGGAGACGAAGGCGGGACGCGGGCCGACCAGGCCCGGGTTCGTGTAGTCGAGGATCGACCACAGGTCGCCGAGACCGTTCTCCACCGGCGTGCCCGTGAGCGCCACTCGGCTCTGGGCCGGGATGCGGCGCAGTTGCTGGGCCGCCTCGCTGACCGGGTTCTTGATGGTCTGCGCCTCGTCGAGCACCACGCGGGCCCAGTGGCACTCGGCCAGGGCGTCGATGTCGCGCACGGCGGTGCCGTAGGTCGTGATGACCACGTCGGCCTCGGCCGCCTCGGCGGCCAGCTCGTCGGCCGAGGCCCGCGAGGAGCCGTGGTGCACGACGACGCGCATGTCCGGGGTGAACCGGGCCGCCTCGGCCGCCCAGTTCCCGACCACGGCCGGGGGGGCGATGACGAGGGAGGTCCCGAGCTCCGCGGTACGGGCCAGGTGGGCGAGCATGGTGGGGGTCTTGCCCAGTCCCATGTCGAGGGCCAGGCACCCGCCCAGCCCGGCGGAGTCGAGGAACCCGAGCCAGGCCAGGGCCTCGCTCTGGTAGCTGCGGAGTGCGCCGACGAACCCCTCCGGGGCGGTGACGGCCTCGGTGGACACCTCGCCGGTACGGGCCAGCAGGTCGGCGGCCCAGCCGTGGCCGCCCACCGTGGTGGCCCCGGCCAGCGGCGAGTGCTCCAGGCCGATGGCGTGACGGAGGACCTCCGCCCCCGTGAGGCGGGTCTTCGTGGCCCGCTCGGCCAGGGCTGCGGCCGTCTCGGCCAGGTCGACGTGATCGATCTCCACCCACCGACCGCGGGAGTGGATCAGCGGGCGGGCCTCGGCGCTGAGGCGGCGGACGTCGTCGGCGGTCAGCTCCACGTCGTCGAACATGGCCGACCACTGCACCTGGGCCAGCTGGTGGGCGCCCACGACCGACTCGTCGACGGGCTCGGCCGTCATGCGCAGGGCCGGGCGGGGCCGGCGCCGCGACAGGGCGGGCACCCGCACCTCGAAGCCGGCGGCGTCGAGGGCCGGCCCCGTGACCGTCATCAGTTCGAAGGCCTCGTCCTGGCTGAGCACGACTTCGCCCCGCCGCTGGCCACCCGGCCGGTTGAGCAGGGGCAGCAGCCGTTCCAGACGCAGGGTCTCCTCGGCCAGGCGGCGCTTGGACCGACCGTCGACGAGGGCCACCTCCAACGGCACGGTGCGGCCGTCCTGGCCCGGTCCGAGCACGGACAGGAACCAGGCGCCGCCCCGGTCGGGCGGGTCGAGCTGCACGACGAGACGGTCCTCCACCGGAGCACGCACCGGCTCCGACCAACGCTTCAGCCGGTCGCCGAGGGCGGCGGCGAGGCGGGCGGGGGCCTCGAAGGGCGAGCCGCCGAGCCCGGTGAGCACGGATTCGGCCAGGTCGGCCGAGGTGCGCACGACCGGCGGGGGCGCCGACAGCTCCAGGCGACGGGCGGCGTCGGCGGCGATGGTGTCGACGGCGACGGCCAGCACCGTCTGGATGAGGGCGCGGGCGTCGGACCGGTCGAGGGCGCGCACGGGGCCGGGCAGCGCACGGGCGAGGGCGTCGAGATGGGCGCGATCGACGAGCGCCGGCGCCCACCGCACCGCGTAGGACAAGGTGGGGTCGTCATTGTCTCCGTGGCCGCGCCTGCCCCCCACCGACTCCAACGTGGGCACGACGGCGCCCTGGGCCACGAGGCGGACGGCCCAGACCACCACCCGACCGAACCAGACGACACTCGCACCCACGCCGTCGTCGCGCTCGCGCGCGCCCACCGCGGCCAGCCAGCCCAGCGCCTCGCCCACGCCAATCGAACTGGCCGGCGCCACCTCCTTCGACGGAAGGGGGACGGGGTCGTGCGCGGCCCACCCACCGGCCGGCGCACCGACGCTCTTCAGGAGCGACGTCAGCTCGTCGAACGACGCCGGTTCCGTGCCGGGTCCGGCGGCCCACACCACGATGCGACCACCCGACCACGACGCCTGCAGGCGCACTTCGCCGGGCCCGTCGAGCGGCCGGTTGTCGGCCGGCCGGTTCTGGGGCTTCTTCGCCGTGCTGCCGTCGATACGCCGCAGCGCCGCGGCCAGGCTGGCCCGCTCGCGCTCGAAGTCGCCCACCACCTGGTTGCGCTCGGGGCCCGACAGGCTGCGCACCGACGCCAGGTTGGCCTCGGTCTCCTGGAGCAGTCGTTGCAGTCCCTCCCGCCACGCCCGGGGGTCGGCCGCCAGCATGGCCAGCTGGGGCGCGCTGGCGTCGCCGGCCGCCTCGGCCTCGATGGCGAAGATCAACTCCTGTGGGAGCAGCTGGGCGGTTGTGCCCCGGGGTGCTCCAGGTACGTCCTGCATCTGCCCTCCGGCACATGTCGCAGGGATGGCGGACATCGACCCCTCGCGGGGACGCGCCGTATGCGTCGGTGCTGCCCTGCCTGTTCCGTTCATGCCGTGGCCACGCCCCATCGGCGGCGCCCGCTGGCAACTGACTGCGTCGTGCCGCCACCCAGGCAAACGTGTACGGCAACGCAGGACCTGGACCAATGGTAGCGCCCGCCGGAGGTTACCGGGGGAATGCGCCTTACGAGCGGTGCGCGGCCACCCCCCGGATCCGGGCCACATAGCCGTCGGCGAATCGGCGGGCGGCGTCGGGGCTGAACAGGCGGTGCGGGTAACGGATGACCAGGTGGAGCCGCCCGGACACGGTGACGGCGCCGATGCACAGTGCCTGGGGCACCCGGGCCGGCACCGAGAACCAGACGCGGCGCGTGTCGCCGGCTTCGGGACCGAACGAGGGAGGGTCGTGCACCCACCCCAGGTTGGCCAGCATGGCCGTGTCGACCAGCCGGTTGCCGGTGAGGGGTTGGAGCACAACGAGGGACTGCTTGGCCCACAGGGGGAGCAGGCGGGACCGCTTCAGGGCGGCGACGAGGGCGGTGCCGGTACGGGTGCGCTTGTTTCGGGTGGTCTGGGCGGTGATGGCCTTGAGGGCCGACTTGGCCCCCGACCGGTGGCGACGGCTGGTGGAGACCCGGGCGGTGACCGAGAAGTTGCCCACCGTCTCGTCGCGCCACCCGAGGGGACGGAGGTTGACGGGGACCAGCACGCCGACACGCCGGCCGGGGGTGCCGTGGGCCAGGTTCCAGTCGCCGATGGCGAGGTGCAGGGCGGCCATGAGGATGTTCCTGCTCGTGCCCGGACGATCGGGGTCGGCCACCAGGCGGGTGTCCTCGGGCGACAGCTCGACGAGGTGGAACCCGTACCCCGGCAGGTCGCCGGGCCCGTCGGGCGCCAGGCGCGCCGGGCGGGCCAGCGTGTCGCGTAGGCGCTCGACCAGGTAGCGGTACCGGCCCTTCAGCGTCGACACCGGTGCCGAGGCCGGCCGCACGGGCAGGACGCGCACCGTGGGGAAGTCGAGCGGCGGGTCGCGGTCGGCGTCGCCCGCGTAGGCGGCGGCGACGGCCTGCAGGATGCGTAGGGCACTGAAGCCGTCGGCGGCGGCATGGTTGACGTTGAGCATCAGGATGTCGCCGTCCGGATGGTGGACGAGCCGGGCCCGCAACGGGGGCCATTCGTTGACGACCATCGGCGCTGACTGGAGGTCGTTGCGGGCCCGGTCCAGGGCGGGGTCGTCCGGGCAGTCGACGACCTCCAGCGGGTCGAGGTCGCCCGGCCCGATCTCCAGGGCCTCGGCCAGGGCGGCCCGCAGTCGGGTCTCGTCGAGGTGCCCCTCCACCCCGGCCTCGAGTTGCAGGCTCCATGCCGATGCGGTGGGGTCGAGGAGGTCGCTCGGGTCGGGCACGCCCCGGTCGGCGTCCCACAGCCACTCGCAGTCGAGCTCGGAGCGGTGGTCGCCCTGGCGGCCCCGGAGCAGGCTGATCAGGTCGTGGGCCATGACCGCCAGGTTGTGGACCGTCGCCCGCCGCACCGAGTACCGCGAGACCCGTACGGGACGGGTGCCGAGGGGCGACACCCGGTCGACGTGGGCCGCCACCCGGTTGTCGTGGATCACGATGTGGAGAGCGTCGGCGGGCTGGCTCTCCCGGAACGAGATGCTCCCGGGATGGAGGATGCGCCCGAACCCGGTGTCGCGGTGGAACCTCCCCGTGGCCTCGAGGTGGCCGAAGAAGGCGACCGGATCGGTGATCGACGGCGCGGGGTCGACCGCCGCATCGCCGGCCGCCTGCGCGGCGGGGTCCGGCCGCCGGGTGGCCTCGAGAAGCGCCTGGAGATTGGGCGGATCGTCGCCAGGACCGGCCGCGGGGTCCTGGTCGGTCACCGCCGTCCACCGGGTTGAACCCCTGACGGGCGGGCATCTCCGCCACCGGGGTGGGGCGCGGTTCGGGCCTCGACGTCCGACGACACGAGGCCGATGGTAAGCCCGCCGCCGGATGCCCATCGCCGTGACCCGTCCGGCGGGGCCCGCGACTTCTCGGGGCGCAGACCAGCTGGATAACATCCGCCGCTTAGCAGCGGTGGGATCCCAGCCCGGCTTAGCGGCCGGCTTGTCCGTACAGCCAGGAGGGCGCAGTGACAGAGGTCGTCCTCGTGGACTGCGACCAAGCGGCATCCGACCCCGGCACCGATCTCCGGTCCTTGGCGCACCGTCTGGTGCAGGTGGGCGCCCTGGGTGTCGACGTGGTTCTCGTGGTTTCGGCCGGCGTCGACCACCTGCTCGACACGCTCGACCTCGACGTCCCCGGCCCGGGACGGCTGTTCGTGTGGACGGGTGATACGCCCGAGGTCGTCGAGCTGACGGCCTCCGGGGACGACATCATCACAACCCCCTACGACCCCCGGCCCGGCGCGGACCCGGCTGACTGGGCGCGCCGGCGCCTGGTGGGCCACGGCGGGCCCGACGCCGTGGCCACGGCCGACGCCCCGGCCCGGCTCGACGACATCGCCATCGCCGCTTCGGCCTTCCCCGCGGCGGTGGACGACGCGGCGTGGACCCTCGAGGTCGGCGGGTTCGATCCCGCCCGGGAGGGAGACCTGGAGGCGTGGCTGACCGTCGGGAACGGGCTCACCGGCACGCGTGGGTCGTTGGAGGAGGACGGCGCGACGTCGTCGCCCGCCGTGTACGTGGCCGGGGTCTTCGGGGGCGAGGACGACACGGGCGACGACTGGAGCGGGCCGGAGCTGGCCCCCGGGCCCGAGTGGACGCGGCTGCACCCCCGGGTCGGCGACGACGCCGTCGAGCTCGACGCCGAGGGCGCGACCGAGCACCGCCGGGTCCTCGACCTGCGCCGAGCCACCGTGTTCCGGCGCTGGCGCCAGCCGCTGGCGGCCGGCGGGGAGTTGAGCTTCCGCTCCGCCCGCCTCGCCTCCCTCGCCGACAGGGAGGTGCTGGTGCTCCTCGCCGAGGCGGAGGTGCCTGGGCCCGCCGGCCCGGACGGCGAAGCCGGCCATGAGGCAGTGGTAGGCGGGCCGGCGGTGTCGCTGGACGGCGAGATCCCGGTGCCGGCGGTGGGTGGGGCGGTGGCGTCGGTGGACCAGCGGGGAGACGCCGACCACACGACGGTGACCGTGCAGGGCCGGGGCGGGGGGACGGCGTCGTTCGCCATCGCCGGCACCGACCGGGAGGGCAGGCTCGAGCGGATCGTCGGCGTGGGCCGGGCACCGGCCTCCCGGCCCGGCGATACGGCCGGCGCTGCCGAGATGGCGGAGCAGGCCCTGGCCCGCGGCCGGGCCGACGGCATGGCGACGGTGCAGGCCCGCCACCGGCGGGCGTGGCGAGACCGGTGGCGGGACTCCGACGTGGTCGTGCACGCCGACCCCGAGTCCCAGGAGGCCCTGCGATTCTCGATCTACCACCTGATCTCGGCCGGCGAGCCCGACAGCGACATGGCCTCGATCGGGGCGCGGGGCCTGACCGGGCCCGGGTACCGGGGCCACGTGTTCTGGGACACCGACATCTTCGTCCTGCCGTTCTTCGCCTGGACCCACCCCGCCACGGCCCGGGCCCTGCTCGCCTATCGCTACCGCACCCTCCCCCAGGCCCAGGCCAAAGCCGCCCGTCTCGGCTACGCCGGCGCGCTGTACCCCTGGGAGTCGGCCGACACCGGTGAGGAGGTCACACCGGCGTCCATCGCCCTGCCCGACGGCACCGTGCTGTCCATCCTCACCGGCGCCCAGGAGCACCACATCTCCGCCGACGTGGCCTGGGCCACGTGGCACTACTGGCAGGTGACGTCCGACGTCGACTTCCTCATGACCATGGGCGCGGAGATCATCATCGAGACGGCGCGCTTCTGGGTCACAAGGGCCCGCCCGGGCGACGACGGTCGCCACCACATCGACGAGGTCATCGGCCCCGACGAGTACCACGAGGGCGTCGACGACAACACCTACACCAACATCCTGGCCCGCTGGAACCTTCGCGCCGCGGCCGAGGTGTGCTCGCTCGTGCGGTCCATCGACGTCGACGCATGGAACGACCTGGCCGCACGTCTCGATCTGCGACCGGCGGAAATGGAGCAGTGGGAAGCGGTCGCCGCCGGGCTGGTCGACGGCTACGACGCCGACTCGGGCCTGTACGAGCAGTTCGCCGGCTTCTTCGCCCTGGAGAACATCCGTGCCGTCGATCTCGCGCCCCGACCGTTCGCCGGCGAGATGGTCGTGGGCGTCGACCACCTGCGCAAGACCCAGGTCGTCAAGCAGGCCGACGTGTTGATGCTCGCCCACATGCTGCCGCACGAGTTCGGCCCCGGGGCCATCGCTGCCAATTTCGACTACTACGAGCCGCGCACGTGCCACGGCAGCTCGCTCTCACCCGCCATCCATGCCGCCGTTGGAGCGCGGGTCGGGGC
>JBPCJV010000021.1:0-3696 GCA_051004925.1 Acidimicrobiales bacterium
CGGGAGGCGTGACGGGCCGTTCGGAGCGTCCGGCGGTCCGTGGGCGGGCGCCTGGACGACTGGCCTGGGCGGTCTGGGGGGTCACGGTGGCGTCGTTGCTCGCCGATCTCACCCTCGTACTGGCCAACCGCTCGGCTGTCGGCGCCGACTCGGTCGGGTTCCCCGGAGAGGTCGCCCTGCTCGGGGTCATCACCTCCACCGTCGGCGCGTTGATCGCCTCGCGGGTACCCGGCAACGCCATCGGTTGGCTCTTCTGTGCCATCGGCGTCGGCCTGGTCGCTTCGATACTGGCCCAGGACTACGCCATTCGTGGGCTCGTCTCGGATCCTGGGTCACTCCCTGCTGCGACGACCATGGCCTGGTTGGGCTCGTGGTTGTTCGGGGCCGGGCCGATCGGCGTCTTCGTCCTGCTCCTGTTCCCGAACGGCCACCTGCCGTCCCCCCGCTGGCGCGTGGTGGCATGGCTCGCCGCCCTCAGTTGCGTCGCGTTCACAGTCGGCGCCGCGGTGGTCACCGCACCTCCCGGCCGGGAGGACCTCCAGGGCTTCAAGGGCCCGACGGAGCTCGACGGTCTATCCGGCATGGTCGTGTTCGTCGCCGCGAATGTGGCGGTCGTGGCCGCGCTGGCCTCGGCGGTGGGGCTCGTGCTCCGGCTGCGCCGGTCCTCCGGGGAGGTGCGTCAGCAGCTCAAGTGGTTCGTCTTCGCCGCCGGCCTGCTCGCAGTCACGCTCGTGGCCGCGACCACCGTACCCCGCCAGTGGAGCGACGAGGCCCAGGGCGCGCTGCTGGTGGCCTTCGCCGGTATTCCCATCGGCGCCGGCGTCGCCGTCCTCAGGTACCGCTTGTACGACATCGACGTCGTGATCAACAAGACCTTGGTCTTCGGTGCGCTGGCGCTGTTTATCACTGTGGTCTACGTGGGCTTGGTGGTCGGTTTCGGGGCGGCCATCGGCCAGACGGGCGGGTCCGATGTCGGACTGTCGCTGGCCGCCACCGCGGTGGTGGCCGTCGCCTTCCAACCCGTCCGCACGCGGGCGCAGCGGCTGGCCAACCGGCTCGTCTACGGGGAGCGGGCGACGCCCTACGAGGTCCTGTCGGAGTTCTCCCAGCGAATGGCCGCCGTCCCCTCGACCGCAGAGGTCCTTCCCGAGATGGCCAGGGCGCTCGCCGCCGGGACCGGCGCCACGAAGGTCGAGGTGTGGCTTCGGGTTGGCCCGCATATCCGTGTCGCCGCCGCCTGGCCCGAGTCCGCCTTCGGGGAGCGCACGGCCGTCGACTTCTCCGCCGAGGACCTCCCGGCGCTGGATTCGGGGCGCACGTTCGGCGTCCACCACGAGGGCGAGCTCCTCGGTGCTCTGGCGGTGGCCAAGCCGCCGTCCGAGCCGCTCACCCCGGCCGAGGAGAAGCTGATCTCCGACCTCGCCACCCAGATCGGTCTCGTGCTTCGGAACGTCCGGCTGACGACCGAGCTGTCCGACCGTCTCGAGGAGATCTCGGCTCAGGCCCGTGAGCTGCGGTTGTCGAGACAACGCATCGTGGCCGCTCAGGACGACGAGCGCCGCAGACTCGAGCGCAACCTCCACGACGGAGCGCAACAGCAGCTGGTGGCGCTCATGATCAACCTGCGACTGGCGGAGTCGGTGGCGGCGCAGGAGTCACCCGCGCTCGCCGCGACCCTCGCCGGTCTCAAGAAGGACACGAGCGAGGCCCTGGACAACCTCCGCGACCTGGCCCGGGGGATCTACCCGCCGACCCTCGCTCAGCAGGGGCTGGTCGCCGCCGTGTCCGCGCAGGCGGCGAAGGCTCCGCTGCCGGTGGAAGTCGATGGTGACGACGTCGGCAGATACACCCAGGGGGTGGAGGCGGCGGTGTACTTCTCCTGCCTGGAGGCGCTCCAGAACGTCTCCAAGTACGCCGGCGCCTCGCAGGCGCGCGTCCGGATGTGGCGCGACACCGACCGTCTCATGTTCTCGGTGTCGGATGACGGAGTGGGGTTCGACCCCCGGTCGACCCCCAGAGGTTCGGGACTCGACGGCATAGGCGACCGCGTCGCTGCGCTGGGCGGGGACCTCGTCGTCAGTTCGGTCGTGGGCGGCGGTACCACCGTCACCGGGTGGGTGTCCGCCGCCGACGGCGACACTGCCACCCCCCCACCGCCGTAACGTGGCCGCGACGACGCGAGGAGGACAGCCGGTGAAGGTGGGCATGGTCGGGCTGGGGCGGATGGGTGCGGGCATGACCGAGCGGCTCCGCCTGGGGGGGCACGAGGTGGTGGGCTTCGACGCCCGTCCCGACGTCTCCGAGGTGCCGACCCTGGACGACCTGGTCCAGGCCCTGCCCGCTCCCCGGGTGGCCTGGGTGATGGTGCCGTCGGGCGAGCCCACCGAGGCCAGCGTGGCCGAACTGGCCCGGCTGCTCGAGCCCGGCGACCTGGTGGTCGACGGCGGCAACTCCAACTACAAGGACTCCATGCGCCGGGGCGGGAGCCTGGCCGAGGGCGGCGTGGGTTTCCTGGACGCCGGCGTGAGCGGAGGCATCTGGGGGCTGCGGGAGGGCTTCTGCCTCATGGTGGGCGGCGACCCGGAGCACGTCGCCCGGCTCCAGCCCGTCTTCGACACCCTGGCTCCCGAGGGCGGCTTCGTGCACTCCGGGCCTGTCGGCGCCGGCCATTTCACCAAGATGGTGCACAACGGCATCGAGTACGGCCTGATGCACGCCTACGGCGAGGGCTACGAGCTGCTCCGCGCCTCCGAGCTGGGCATCGACGTCCCCGCCGTGATCACGGCGTGGGGCCAGTGCAGCGTGGTGCGCAGCTGGCTGCTCGAGCTGCTGGCCCTGGGACTGGCCGAGGACCCGGGCCTCGACCGCATCCGCGGCTACGCCGACGACTCGGGCGAGGGCCGCTGGACGGTGGAGGAGGCGGTGCGCCTGGGGGTGCCGGCCAACGTTCTGGCCACTGCCCTGTTCGCCCGCTTCACCTCACGTCAGGACGACTCCCCGGCGATGAAGGTAGTGGCTGCCTTGCGCCAGCAGTTCGGCGGGCACGCGGTGAAGGGGGCGGGAGGACCGGTCAAGGAGTGAGCGAGCCGTCGAGCACCCGCTCGGCGATGGCCCGCATCTTCGACCGCTCCCGCATCGCCGTCTGCTGGAGGTAGTTGAAGGCCTCGGCCTCGGTCATCCGGTGACGGTCCATGAGCAGGCCCTTGGCCCGCTCGACGATGCGTCGGGTGGTGAGCTGCTCTTTGGCCGTCTCCACCTCCGCCTCCAGCGCCTTCACGTCGCGGAACCGGGCCAGGGCCACCTCGATGGCCGGGATGAGATCGCTCTTCTGGAAGGGCTTGACCAGGTACCCGATGGCTCCGGCGGCCGTGGCCTGCTCGACCAGGTCGCGCTGGCTGAAGGCGGTGAGGATGAGGACGGCCGCCCGCCGGTTCGCGGCGATCGCCTTGGCCGCGGCGATACCGTACACGCCCGGCATCTTGATGTCGAGGATGGCCAGGTCGGGGGAGAGCTCGCGCACCAGGGCCACGGCCTCGTCACCCCGGCCCACCGCGCCCACGACCTCGTACCCCTCCTCCTCGAGGGTCTCCTGGAGGTCGAGCCGGATGATGGCTTCGTCCTCGGCGATGAGGATGCGGGTGGCCAACGGGGGCTACGAGCGCTCGGTGGCGAGGCGGTCGAGAAGCTCGTCCTGGG